>JABXGU010000219.1 GCA_016550415.1 archaeon
CAGAGGATTTCAATACTACCTGTCCACTATTGAGCAGTTGTCCCCTAATCGATTGGAAGTGCTGTTTCTGCATATAGGGGTTAATGTCTCTGAAGTTATTTTGGATTGCCCGAACTATGAGTCGGCTATAAAAAGGTTACAAAATACGTATGTGAAAGTGCCAAACGAAGTTCATGCGAGGCATTTGCTTGCCATACGGGAACAAAAACAAGAAGACATAGATTCTTTTTTGCAGACATTGTATCAACTTGCTGTAGATTGCCAGTTCAAGTCGGTTACTGCTGAGGAGCATAAGGCTTTGTTTATAAGAGACTCCTTCATTCAGGGATTGCACAACCCTAGTATTCGAGCGAGATTGTTGGAAAACGTGACTCTTGATTTGGATACTGCTGTGAATCAAGCCAGGGCGTTGGAGCAAGCGGCTAAGCAATCTGAAGTATATAGGATTCCTTCCTTGTCTACTGCTGAGAAAACAGACGCTGCATTGGCTCGTGCCCCTCCTTCGGTCGACACTACCTTGGCATCTTCAAGAACTTCATCAAAACCTGGGAATTGTTACAATTGTGGTTATCCTCGCCATCACAACGACAATCGCTCCTTGTGTCCAGCACTTAAATCAAAGTGTAAAAAGTGTGGAAAAATGGGTCATTACGCTAGAGTTTGCAAATCCGGTGAGTACCGTTGTGGTGGAATTGCTTCTGGGAGAACTTTGTCTGCAGGTTGTAGTGTGTCTTCTTCCATTGTTGGTATCCAGTTGAACGGGGTCAGACAGAATGCATTGGTGGATACTGGGAGTTCAGAGAATTTCCTCTCTGCGCAATTGGCAAGTGAATTACGCTTGCCTTGCGTTCCAATTGATTTATGTGTAAGAATGGCATGTTCTAATTTAAGTCAGAACATTACACAATCTTGCACTGCTGATGTGCAGATTGACGAGAGAACATTTTCATCGGTGCAGTTTCTAATCATGAATACACCTTGTCAGTCTGTCATCTTAGGAATCCCTTTCATAAAATTATTTAAGTCTGTAACTATTAGAAATGACTGCAAGAAGAGGTTCGAATTTTCTTCTTATGCTGATGTTACAAAACCGATGAATGTTCCTCCTGCTCGATTGTTTCATAATCTCTCAAATGACTGCCGACCAGTCGCTGCAAAGCAGAGAAGATTTCACCCAGACGATGAAATTTTTTTACAGAATCAAGTTGAAGAGATGTTGAGCAATGATATTATCGAACGAAGTTTTTCGCCATGGAGAGCGCAGGTGGTAATTGTCAACGACGGAATTCACAAAAAACGTATGGTTGTAGATTTTTCGCAAACTATTAATCGGTTCACTCTTCTTGATGCATATCCCTTACCAAATATTGAGGACCTTGTCAATAAAGTTGCTAAATTCAAATATTTCAGCGTAATTGATCTTTCCAATGCTTATTATCAGATTGAAATACCGCCAGGGGACCGTCCGTACACAGCCTTTCAAGCTGGACATGACTTGTACCAATTCAAAAGAATACCGATGGGGGTGACAAATGCTGTGTCCGCATTTCAGAGGATAATGAATTCTTTCATTAGTGAAAACTCACTGGTTTCAACCTTCGCGTATCTCGATGACTTGTTGGTGTGTGGAAGATCCAAGGATGAACATGATGCAAATTTACAGATTCCTATCCGCAGCATCCCAGTGCAATTTGATTATAAATAGTGTAAAGAGTAAGTACACTTTGACAGAAGTTAAATGGCTGGGATACCTTATATCTGAAGGCAAAATAAGACCCGATCCTGCAAGATTGGAACCATTGGTAAAACTTCGTGTCCCAGATTCTAGGAAGTCTTTGGGAAGAGTGATAGGTCTCTTTGCGTATTATGCAAAGTGGATTCCAAAGTACTCAGAAAAAATCCAGCCTCTCTTGTCAGTAAAGAGTTTTCCTTTAAATAATTCGGCTATTTCAGCTTTTGATTCCATTAGGGAGGAAATTACCCAGTCCCTTAAGGTTCCTATTAATCATTCCATGTCTTTTACAGTAGAGTGCGATGCTTCTGAAGCTGCCGTTGGGGCAGTCCTTCTTCAAGGGGGCATGCCTGTGGCATTCCATTCTCGTACGTTGTCAAAATCTGAATGAGCCTACCCTATTGTGAAAAAAGAGGCTCTTTCAATAGTTGAAGCCTTGAGAAAGTGGAATTATTTGCTTGCTGCTAAGCACTTCACCATAATTACAGATCAAAAATCTGTATCTTTCATGTTTGATGCTCGTCATTCTACCAAAATCAAGAACGACAAAATACTCAGATGGAGACTTGAATTGTCTGCTTTTTCGTTTGATATTATCTACAGACCAGGCGAAGAAAATGTTGCTGCAGACTCTCTTTCAAGGGACTGCAATGTGGCCTCAGCTAATCTAAGTGGATCTTTGAAAGAGCTGCATGAGCGGTTAATACATCCCGGTGTTCGGAGAATGATCCACTTTGTTCGAGAGAGAAGCCTACCGTATTCGATAGATGAGATTAGAAAAATTACGCATGACTGCAGAGTTTGCTCTAAAATAAAACCACAATTTTTCAAAGGTGGTGGTAATGAGTTAATTAGAGCTATGGGTCCGTTCGATCGCATTAGTATAGACTTTAAGGGCCCTTTGCCGAAATCCAGCAAATCTTCCAGCAGATATTTACTCACAATCATAGACGAGTACTCCAGATTCCCTTTTGCGTATCCTTGCACAAATGTCGACGCTCCAACTGTAATACAGTGTTTACAAGAACTTTTTTCCATTTTCGGAACACCGCAATATGTTCATAGCGATCGAGGCGGGGCGTTTATGTCTTCGACTTTGAGGAACTTTCTGATTGAACAGGGAGTAGCTACAAGCAATTCTACCCCCTATCACCCTACAGGGAACTCTCAGGTGGAACGGTGCAATGGTACTGTGTGGACTACTGTGCTCCTGGCTCTCGAAAATAGCAACTTACCAATTGAATCATGGGAGTACGTGCTACCTGATGCACTGCATGCAATCAGATCATTGCTTTGTACCTCGACAAATGCTACTCCACATGAAAGGTTATTCAAACACAATAGAAGGGTTGCTTCTGGTTCAAGAATGCCGAATTGGTTATGTGCACCAGGTCCTTTGCTACTTCGGCGCTACAATAGGGCTTCGAAATTTGATTCTGGAGTTGACCTAGTAGAATTGATTCAATCCAATCAAAATTATGCTAAAGTTCGTTTTCCAGATGGTAGGGAAGATACTGTCTCAACTGGGGATCTTGCCCCGGCGGGCTTAGATACAAGTTCTACCCCTTCGCAGATTGACGAACCTATAGAGGCTGTACCTGGGGTCGATGGAGTGCATAGTACGTCTGATTCAAACATTGATGCAGAACTGAAACACCAAAGTACCGTTGAGGAAGGAATCCCGAGAAGATCTTCGAGAATACGCAGGGAGCCAGACAGATTGCAGTTGAATTTCAACAGGGGGAGATTGTCATGAATTTCTCATCAAACTAAACCATCAAACTAGGCTTCACACCGACAATGTATCGTAACCTTTGTCCTACTGTTTGCTGTTCTGTGCTACTTGGATTTTTGTTGATTAAAGCCAAGAAAATTGTCTTTTTGTGCGAACCTTTTCTGGCATGACAATGGAGTCGATTGGACTCTACCGAAATCGTTAAATTGGTGAAGGAATGACTGGATGACAGGTAACCGAAAGTATTCCTCAGTGGATACGAG
>JABXGU010000220.1 GCA_016550415.1 archaeon
ATTACGATATAATATATGATATAGGATGATGACATATGAAAACGAATCACAGACTACATGGCAAAATTCTCGTGCTACTAATGATTACAACACTAACATTGACAGGAATGCTGATTCCTCAAACAGTGCTTGGTCAAGCCCAAGACGAAGAAATTCTCACCTTAAACTGTAACGGTGACACCTACATTGATGAACAAAACAGCGCGACGAATTACGGTAATGCCTCTACTTTACTAGTAAAATCAAGTACTAGTGGAAATGCCCGGACATATATAGGATTTCCCTTCGAAAATATTCCATTTGGCTCAGTAATAGTAAATGCTTCACTTACTGTTTACATAAATCAATCCTCCTCTTCCCTAAGGAAATTAGTGGTACACCGAGTGGACCAACAATGGAACGAAGATACAATGACATGGGAAAATCAACCATGGTGGGCTCAAGACGTCGACACAGTAACTGTTTCTCCGACTGCAACTCGAGTGACTTTCGATGTAACCACTGTTCTTAGAGAATACTCAAGCATGGGATGGCCTTTAACCGGCTTTGTTATCAGAGATGAAATGGAATGGGATTGGAGGAGTTCAACGCTTTCATTTGCTTCGAAAGAAAATCCCTCACAATCCGGCGCTGTACTCAATGTAACAGTAAGCTACGCGCCCACCTTCATGATGAACGTAATGCCAGAGTGGACCAACGGATTTGCAGGTGATACTTTATCTTTCAATTATTTGCTGGCATCTCTCAATGCGTACGAAGGAACTGTTGCGTTATCTTTTGAGGGGCTTGATTCGACAATGACTGGTGTGTTTGACTCAAATAGAATAACTCTTTCAGCTGGAGATGGAAGATACGGTTCGTTCACGATAGCTACAACACTAAATACCCCAGCGACTAAGTATAACTTAAGGATTAACGCTACTGGGACCACTCCTACAGGGGAAATTTCATCTCAAGTATGCGATTTCGTTGTAGAAATGGATGCTATGGTCTTGCTGAGAGACTTGCCTTATTCGGTTCAGAACAACACGGTTTTTCCAGTAACCATAGATTATTACAGTGGAACAATAGATGCAACCAGTTTCATAATCGAAGAACAACTGCCAGAATACTGCAACTTAGTTGAAACTGCGACTCCTGGTGAACTTAGCATAACCCTGCCTAATACAAGTGTGAAGTCTTACACTTGGAACACCACAGGTAATTCTGAAACATTAAAGGTTCTCATCGCTAATACAACTTCACTAGATTCATTCAGCATTACATACCAGGTTCAATTCCTTTATACTGATAATGGTTCAATGCCAACTTGGCTGAATTTCTGGGGTCGTTACACATACTTGCAATCAGACGGTAATAAGTTGGATGACAATACATTGGGAGATAATGGAGTCGAAGTTCCAATTGGATTGCCCGGAAATTTCGATGACGACGGCCGAATCGACGATTGGGAAATGATTGAAGCTATAGGCCAATGGATACGAGGACAGCTCTCAGACGAAGATCTGCTTTCCTACATACAGCTGTGGAAGACTACATCGATTCAGCAACCTTCACCCTAAAACTAGGAATGAGGACCCTTTCCTCAATCCCCTTATTTTTTTATCTACCATATTTTTCAGAGCACAGTTCAACTTGCCAATAGATGACTAATAGAAACTCTGACGAATTACGCATCCATAAGCCGTAGAATTGTATTCAAAAAAATTTCAGCCGTTTTATCCCAACTAAACTGCCTAGAATATTCCAAGCTTTTTTGACTCAGCTGATTCCTAAGTGAATTATGTCTAAGAACCCTTACAATCGCGTCAGCAAGATTCTCGACACAACCACTTTTCACAAGCAAACCTGTTTCATTATTCTTAACCGAATCACGTAATCCACTCACATCATAAGCAACACACGGCGTTCCCAGCGCGTTAGCTTCAATGATGTTTAGGCCCCAGCCTTCACGAACACTAGGATTAATCAGTACCCAGGCTCGTTCAACCATTTTTCTTCTCTCCCTATTAGGAAGATTACCCAGAAATCTAACTCCGTCAAATGCCATTCTCTTCAATTCTGCTTTTAGGGGGCCTTCTCCAAAAACCCAAAGCTCTGCTTCAGGAATTTTATCCTTTACTAATTCAAATGCTCTAACAGCATGATCAGGACGCTTAGCACGCTTCAAACGTCCAGCATAAACAATAACCGGATATTTTTCTTTTTTAGAAACTGTGTTCAAAGGTTTGAAGTTTAATCCTTCAGGAACCTCAAATATTCTCTTGAAACCTAATTTAACTAAATCCTGCTTTGTGCTTTTCGAAACTGTGAATGTTGGAATATCTGTATAGTTCTTCAGCCATCTGTTTTCAAGAAAATAATAGCCAAAGTAATTTATGGGGAAAGATGTCTCATAAAACCAGTA
>JABXGU010000221.1 GCA_016550415.1 archaeon
AGAGTATTATTCCATTGGTCTTTGAGGAGACTGTTGTATCTCCTGATGCTTCTCCAGAAATTCAATCTATGATTGATGCAATTAATGCTTCCAGTTATGGCAACCATGTAACCCGGTTATGCAATTCCTTTGGAAATCGACTTTTTGGATCAGATGGTAACGATCAAGCCGTTGAGTTTCTTTACGAATTCTTTGAAGACGCTGGTCTAGAAGTCACCTACCATGAATTTGGTTCCTTCGGACGAAATGTGGTGGCAACAATACCTGGAGGCAATATCCTCAACAATGAATGCATAATTGTTGGTGCCCACCTTGATGCAGTGCAGACTTCACCTGGCGCTGATGATAATGCTTCAGGCGTTGCAGCCATTATGGAAATTGCCCGTGCCATGGCAAGGTACCTCTATAATTACACAATCATTTTTGTTGCCTTCAATGCAGAAGAACAGGGCCTTATCGGAAGTCATGCGTATGCAGGATCACTGTTAATGCAGAATGTTTCAGTAGCAATTGCCTACAATTTTGATATGGTTATGTGGGATAATCCAAGTGCACCAGCTGATCAGAAAGTTGACATTATTCACAATGGAAATGTCAGCGGGGCATTTGCAAATCATGCTGCAGACATTGGACAAGATTGGATTGGTGCTCCCATTAAGGCACGATTTGACCCATCAAAGGTTTACAGTGATCACAATGCCTTTTGGAGCAGGAATTATCCAGCCATCTGGTTCTTTGAATATAGAGGGGAGGACAATCCTTACTATCATAGTATTCAAGACGCTCCTGACGCCATAGGTTATAGTTATTCACAGGGAGCAATGGTGGCCAAGACTGCAGCGGCGGCATTAGCTGACTTTGCTACAATCGTTTCTACGAATCCTGGATTCCCCAATGTTACCTTCGTTTCACCCAATCCTGACGAGTATATTACGCCATCAGATGATGTACCAATCATTCTATCTGTTCAGGATGGCTTAAACGATGTGAATTTAGTGGAACTCTCCTTTGATGATGAGCCATGGATTAATGTTACTTCAGAATTCAATTCCACACATTGCACTTATCATTGGAATGCTTCCACAGCTAATGGTCCTTATACAATTCGAGCACGTGTAATTGATGCTGAAGGATGGATTGGTAGTGCCAGTGAAACGTTTCGGGTGGATCTTGGTATATTCTGTCAAATTTTATCTCCAGCATCCGATGAGAATATTGCTCAAGGAAGTCAATATACTATTTGGGTAAATACTAGTGATCTTGATGGAGGTCCTATTGTCCATGCCTTAGTACGCATTAATGGAAGCGTTTGGAGTGCAATGCATAATGCTATTCCCAATCAACTCTACTATTACAACTGGACAGTAATCGGGTGGGGACCAGTTATAATTGAAGCAAGGGCCGCTGATACAAATGGTCGCACCAATCAGACACTTGTCTCAGCAACTGTAACACGATATATTCCAGTAGTATCAAGTGTATCCTTTGTGCCCTTACAGCCTTTAGATACCGATGAAGTGCAAATTACTGCCGATGTTTTTCAAGATAGCCATGGTTCTGGAATCAACATGGTCCTGGTGTTTTATAGTATTGAATACTCCCTGTGGAGGACTCGTTCCATGACACTCTTGGCTGGAAATACATGGAGTGCGACGTTAGATCCTTTTCCCGCAGGGGTTCGTGTTCGTTTTTATATAGTGGCTTATGACAACCTAGGGAATATTGGAGAGGACGATAACAATGGTCTTTACTATAACTTCACTGTCAGTGGTAATTTGTTACCTCTCCTGCTTCTTGGTGGAGGAATCGCTTGTATTGTAGGTATCGGTATTGGCTTCTTTGTGGTACGTCGGAGACGTCGTCCTAGATCAACACCTCCAGCATGAGATTTGTAATATAGTCACTCAGATATGACAGGTGAATGTTGTGCGCATCACCGTAAAGGAGTATGAGGCAAAGCACATAGTAAACAAGCATAAACATCCAGATACATGGTTTTGGGCAAGGTACTCTGCTCACCCCTACATTGGGTGCGAACACAATTGTGTCTATTGTTACACGCGTGAGGAGAAATATTCGAAATTTGAGGACCCTGCTGATTTCTCTCGAATCATCAAGGTCAAGGTAAATGCGAAGGCACTCCTTCGAAAGGAACTGCACCACTTACATCGAGATGTTATCGGGATTGGTGATTGGCAACCAGTTGAAGAAAGATACAATCTCTCTAGACAAATGTTACAGGTTTGCTGTGAGCTGGGTTTCCCTGTGTTTGTCCTTGAGAAATCTGATTTGATTCTTAGAGACATTGACATACTCCAGCAAATTGCCGCAAAGGGACTCAACGTCATAACCGGCTTCTCTATTATCACAACTCGAGATGATACGACCCGTAGTCTTTTCGAACCAGGTGCACCCAGTGTTGAACGTCGCTTCTCAGCAATGAAAAAATTCTCCAAGGCAGGTTTACTAACTGGTACTGCATTGATGCCAGTTTTGCCTTTAATTTACGACGATGATGAAAACCTGGAGAATGTTGTTTCACAGACAAAGGACTGTGGTGGGAAGTATGTATTAGTAGCTTCTCTAACCCTTGCCTCACCACAAAGGGAATGGTATTATAACGCACTCAAGAACTATGACTCCTCGCTTATAGGTCACTATGATTC
>JABXGU010000222.1 GCA_016550415.1 archaeon
AAATCAGTGAAGGTATGAATTACGTTAAAGGATATGAAGACTGCAAAGGATTCTGAAGACTCACAAAGTAGACTAGAACAGCAAATCAAACAGGTATCTGAAAAATCACCAAATAAAGATGAAATTGAAGAAGAACGGAGAGAAGCAAAGGATTCCTATTTTATAAAGATCAATGACAAGTTTTTCAGTTTTAAGACACGAATACTGGCAAATAAGTTACAGATACTGAATATATTAGCTGTTTTTATTGGCATAATAGGCGGCATTGCTGCAGTCTTCTTTCGTCTGCTATTATCTCTACTCATATTTGCTTTCGATTTCTTTCTCTACGTGGGAATATGGATTGGACCCTATTGGATCCCCTTTGGAATATTCTTGATGACATCTTTGGGCGGATTATTGGTTGGGTTGCTAACTACAAAACTTGCTCCAGAAGCTAAGGGTCATGGTATTCCTGAAATAATGGAAGCAGTTGCCCTAGAAAAGGGGAAAATACGACCCCGGGTCCCAGTTGTAAAAGGCATTGCATCTGCAATAACTATTGGTTCTGGCGGCAGTGCAGGACCAGAGGGACCGATCGGTCTAATCGGAGGAGGCACCGGTTCATACATAGCACAGTTGCTTAAATTCGATGAAGAAGACACAAAAGTACTAACAGTATGTGGTGTTTCTTCCGGACTTGCAGCTTTTTTCAATGCACCAATTGGCGGTGCCCTATTTGGCTTAGAAGTTGTTATGATGGGAATAGAACCAGTAGCAGCAATTCCGGTTCTGATTTCGACAGTAGTTGGAACTGCTGTTGCTTCTTCATTTTTTGGTTCAAAATTAGAATTACCCCTCCCAGCATATGATTTAGTTTTTGTTCCAGAGCTACTACTTTTCTTTTTCCTAGGTATTATACTTGGTTTATTAAGTGTAATATGGATACGATCATTGGGAACAACAGAGAAATTATTTAAGATTCTCCCAATTCCTCGCGTTCTGAAGCCAGCGATTGGTGGGTTATTAATTGGCGCTGTTTATCTCATCTTTCCAGGAACATCAGGAGTTGGTTATGAAACTCTAGGATTAGCCCTTGTGGGTGGATTATTCATTGGTCCACTTGTAATATTGACGTTAATGAAAATTGTCAGTACTTCTTTGACGATTGGATCTGGAGGTTCAGGTGGTGTTTTTGCTCCATCACTCTTTTTAGGAGGAGTTGCTGGCACAGCTATAGGAATGATGTTCCTTCAATTTTTACCAGGCATGCAAACAGTTCCTATGGCTTTTGGTGTTGTTGGGATGGGTGCACTTTTTGCGGGTGCAGGAAGAGCCCCACTAACATCCACAGTAATAATCGCAGAAATGACCGGCAATTATCTCTTACTTTTACCCTTATTGACGGCTTGCGCAACAAGCTATGCAGTAAGCTCGCTAATATACAAGCATTCCATCTACACAGAGAAATTGGCATTACGAGGAATCGAACTAAAACATCAATTTATTGTTGACATCATCGATACAATTACCGTTGACAAAATAATGAGAACAAGAGATTTGGTTTTTGTTAACCCGAATTTACTTGCTTTCCAAATCATAGAAATTGCAGATAACACAAAACACAGTTGCTTGCCAGTAGTGGACAGTGGTCGATTAATTGGTCTAGTAACATTTAGGCAGGCTCACGACGCATTAAAAGAGGGGCATCCACTTGAAGAATCCACTGCCAAAGATATCGCTATGTCCCCAGCTCCAAGTATTTTCCCAGACAATTCAGTGCACGAGGCTCTTAATCAGATGCTGATCAAGGGAGTTAATCTGCTTTGTGTGGTGGAAAGGGATAATCCATCTAAACTAGTTGGACTACTTTCCCAAGAAGACATACTCAATGCGCATAACTATGAACAAATAAGAAGAAAGAGAGAGGCACAAAGCGAAAAATGAGCAATGGGAAGAAGCCAGTCTAATTTTAGAATGTGCGTGAAAACTTATTATTAATTCATGTTCCAAATTCAAGTATTGCGTTAATAGGAACTATTGGGAAGAAGATTTAGCTTGAAAGCTGTCTCCGAATCACACTCCTCATTAACTTCTGACGATCATGTACCTGTAAAAGCAAAACTAGGGTACAGTGCAGCTAACACCTCGAATATTATCTTGTCATGTTTGGGTCTTGGGAGTATTGATATTTTTTATCTGAAATTTTATCATTTAGACCCCCGACTCATTGCAATCTCCTGGATTCTATTCATGGGATGGAATGCAGTCAATGATCCATTGATTGGGATTATCCAAGATAGAACTAAATCCAAGCTTGGGCGGCGGGTTCCCTATCTACGGTATGGTGCAATTCTGTATACCATAACTTTTCTTTTTGTCTGGTTTCCTTTCATCTTAATTCACAATTCCTTTATCCTTTGTTTGCCCAATGGTTTCCAGGAATCGATACTATCGACATG
>JABXGU010000223.1 GCA_016550415.1 archaeon
CATTACCAAGAATGCCTTACAGCGCATGGATTATGCATGTAACGAATTTAATCGACGATTAGAAGTTGGAGGAATCACCTACTACAGCCCAGGAATCCAGTACGAAACCATTGCCCCTGTCGATATCGGGTTTTCCGACTATGTTGTTGCAGGGATTCTCGCTTTAGTAACGATGCTCTCTAGTGCAGTGAATGTAGCTACAACGACCGCACAAGAATTCGAAGAAGGAACCGTCAAAGAACTCATTATGGGCGCCTCAATGAGTGCAACCGTTGTAGGTAAACTCCTAGCAGGTGTAATACAAACAATTGTCTGTTTTAGCATCATATACTTGGTAGCATTTCTTCTCTACCAATTCATTCCAGTCTGTAATCTTCTTGCCCTGTTGGGACTCGCATTATGGAGTATGCTGGTTTTTTCCAGCCTAGGTTTCATTTCAGCAGCAGGAATCAAGAAAGTCATACCTTCGGGTATGCTGGTGATGATTCTCTGTTTGGCTGGATGGTGGATTGGAGGTGGACTAGTCCCTGCAGAGGCATGGACGCAGACCCAGTCAACTAAAATCATCTCCATTTTTGCTGTGTTGTGGCCTGGTACCTACATTTTCCGATCCTTTACCAATCTAGTGTTGCTAAACATCACACCCACACTCCCCTATGATTTACTCATTACTGGCATATTCGGCGTTGTCACTTTCATCCTAGCCATTTGGCTCTTCAATCGGGAGGCGAAAACCAAGTGATTCAAAAAATATATGCCGAATTCCTGAAATCCTTCAAATCTTGGCAACGATATAAAATTCTCATCGCTGTGGGCTTGGTGAGCCCTTTCTTTTTCACCTTCATATTCACCCAAGTCTTTACCTTCACCGTCGGGACTGGATTTCCGCTAGCTGTCATCTGTGAAGACGAGCCAATAGTCCCGGGATCATACACTGATTCATTCATCGAGGTACTCAATGCCAAAGAAGGTACCATCCCCTATTTCGAGGTTTTCACCACTACTCCTGAACAAGCCGAGATTCTCTTTTCTCAACGGCAAATCTTTGTCGTTGTCACAATACCGTCCGGATTTGATGAGAATCTTACGGTAAAACAACCAGTGACAATACATGCTAAAATAAACAATATTCATGAAGACCTCAGCAAGAACATCCGCCTTGGACTTGAAAGCCGGATTTTTCAGTTCATCACCATCAACCAACTTAATACCAGTGACAGACCTGGCATCACCTATACCTCGGACCGAGTCTATGCCGTGGAATTACCCCGGGCAAATTACATGGTTTGGGGCATCCTAGTCTGGGTCACCGTTTTCACCAGCCTTTTCTATGGTGGCAGTCTCGGCGCTGAAGAAAAAGACAAGAAGACTATTACAGAAATTTCCATGAACAAACATGGTCTGATCTACTCACGAATTGGTAAAACACTGGCAACAGTGCTCATATCTGCCATCTGCGTTGCCATACTCCTCTTTCTCAACTTCCTCTTATATCAAGTAACATTTCCATCAATCTTCAGCTTTGGCTGCTTCTGGCTTGTCTTCCTGTGTTTAGCCTTTCCTTTCAGCCTATTTGGTGTATCCTATGGATTGAAAGTAGGAGATTTCCGTATGGTCCCCGTTCCTTCAATCCTAATCAGCCTCACTCTCTGGATTATCTCTGGTGCCATCAACCCGTTGGAATTTTCCGTAGGTGCGGAAGTCTTCAAGTACCTACCTACCGCTGCAGGAATTCGCATATTGACCGTAGTTATCTTCAACAGGGGTCTGCAGTACTTCACTGAAGCCCTACTCATCCTAGGAGCCTTTTTGATAATCGGAATAATCGCTACTGTTCTCATTGTTACTAAGAATATTCGTGAAGGCATCTAACCTATCCAGAGTGTTCCAGATGGGAGGCATTTCAGAGTGGCTATGAGAGTTAAGTGTTCAATCGGGAGCACTTGTGTTGTGGTTTATTTGAGGTGCATGTCCATCTTCAATCCAGACTATCGATTTATTAAGTATCTTGGTTTCATTTAATTCGTTTATTGGTTATTATCTGGAGTTGTCAAGATGTCGATTAGGGAAGATATGTGGGAGTTCCTTAAGGATACAGTTCAGGGACCAGCCTATTGTCGTATTCGGATTTCAGAAATTGGGAAACTTTACTTTGCCCTTGTGAAAGTGTGGAAAGAGGCGTTGAGTGAGAAGGGTGTCTCGGTAGGTCAAATCGTTAGGACTATGGGACCTGCTCTTCGGGGCGTGTGTCCTGAGTGTGGTACCTGGTATCTTGGAGAGACTATATCACTTGTTGGTGCGATGCAGGAGGGAGTCGGAACTGAAAAGGGGAAGGTAATGATGGATTCGCGTACAAAGCGTGTTGCTGATGGACATTGCCTAAACGAACGATGTAAGTGTCCTGATATTACTATTTGCTGGCGAATAGACGCTGACGAACGAGTCCGAGGTAGGACCTATGGTGAAGCTGCCCAGCTTCTAGGGCTGAGTGAGATAAAGGACCCATACGAACCAAAATAATAGTCGGCTTATACGATGGCTTCGCTTGCCAATGACACATTTTTGGAGTGAATGTTCGATTAGAGCGTGGTGAAGCGAAGTTATAGGGTGTACGCTCACTTCTTTTCGGTTTATTAAGAAATTCTCGAGTTCTGTATCTTTTTGCTTATTGGCGAAAAAGCCATAATATTCCTGTTATATAATATTCTCATCAATCGTTGAGGGTATTATTTGGTGAGGATAGCATGTTTGAGTTGGAAAACGGCGATGTGATTATTTCTGAAATACCTGAGAAAGGACCTTCCGAGTACCCAGTAAAAATTGTAGTTATCGATGGTAAAAAGTATCAGTTGTATACACTAGAAATGACTCCAGAGAATATGGTAATTAAAACTAAGACGCTTTTTGACCAGCCGGGTTTGACAACTTATATGGAATCGAAATCGCAATACAAGGATTCAACAACTGGTTCTTCTACTGACAGTATTACGGTTTGGAAAACCACGCATAGAGGTCACTTAGATTATCATCAGGAATTTATAATTTCTACGAAAGGAAAAACGAAATCAGGTCAATTCACCAGTGACACTACAAGTCAAACTAAATGGTCGGTGGATTTCACTGAAAATCTGGTTAAACACCAATTCCAGATGTTAAATAAAACAAAGACTGTGGGAGAAGGCATAACTACGGATATGCGACAGGAATGGAAGAACGAAGGTAACGGATTCATTCTCGGTTATGCAATTACAAAGGGAATAAGCCTTGCTGGATTCCC
>JABXGU010000224.1 GCA_016550415.1 archaeon
AGGATGGGTCCTCGAGAAGGCGATTGCCAAGCTCAGGTTGCTCCTTGACTTGGCGAAGTATCATCAAGCCACCACGACCATATTGAACATAGAGGTGATAGAGAATACTGGGATGCAATGTGCTATGAGTTACTTCAGGCGCCGCATTCCATTCCTCTTTCGAAATAGCAATTGTGTATGCTGTTTTGGTGAGATTCTTTTTTGTTGGGAATTTTGGTAACCCAGCAGTTTTTCTTACTTTTCGAATATGCTTGAGGAATAGGTCTTCTGCCATTTTTCGAAAGGTCGTGAGCTTACCGCCAATAAGACTGAATAAGCCATCATCGCGTTCTAAAACGACATGAGTCCGAGAAATATCACTTTCAGATTTACCCTGCTCAGCCACTAATGGGCGAAGCCCAGCATAGGTGCCCTGTAATCGTTCATCTCCAATCTTCGCATCCGGAAATAATACTTCAATTGTGTTGCGGAGGTAATCTGCATCTTCCCGATTACAAAAACATTCAGTAAAATCGCCCGAATAGTCTGTGTCAGTGGTTCCTACTATTACCCATTCGTTACGACGAATTGCGAAGAAAAATCGTCTATCATCAATCGAATTCATCGCAAATGTATCATTAATTGGAAAATCTCGGCGGTGATAAATCAGATGCACACCCTTGGTTGGTCGAATCACCTTTTGGGAATCTTTTCCCTCTATGGACAAGATATTGTCAGCCCAGATACCAGCAGCATTTACAACTATCCTAGCCTTAATTATAACCTCATTTTGGGAATTTACTTCATCAACTGCTCGAATTCCATTTATTCTACCTGCCTTATCATGGGTGAACCCAACAACGTCCATGTAGTTTAACGCAACTGCTTCTCCCTTCCTGATGGCTTCTTTCAGCGTCTCTATAACAAGGCGGGCATCATCAATGTTTGAATCATACCAAAGTACTGCACCTTTAAGGCGTGATGATTCCAAAGCGGGTTCCAGTTCTTTGATAGTGTCTACATCCTTGATGCCTCGTCCGCTAGCATAACTTCTGAAACCACATAAGAAGTCATACAAGAACGTAGCAATTCGTACCGATCGTAAACTTCTGGATTTGGGCAGGTCGACTCCCTTGACTTTTCCAGCTTTAAGAATAGGATATAAAAATCGAGTTGGTCGGGTCATGTGTGGCAGTCCTACATCGCGCAGCCAGTTCCTCTCATTTGTTGCCTCACGAACAAGACCAAATTCTCTCTTTGAGATATAGCGTATACCTCCGTGTGCTAATTTAGTGGATCGACTGGAGGTTCCAAAAGCGAAATCTCGTTTTTCCAGTACAGCTACGCTTAATCCGCGGGCAACAGCTTCTAAAGCTATTCCAGCTCCTGTAATACCGCCCCCTATGACTAACAAATCCCACTTTTTTTCTCGAAGTTTTTTGATGAATTGTTTTCGTTCTAACTGACTGAATTTAATGGTCTCAATTTTGCTGCTACTCATGGAATGTCACTCATATTTCGGTAACTATACTGTGTTGAGAATAAGGTTTTTTATGTTAATAGTATCCTATTCTCTGACCCTAAAAATTAGAAGCTTCTTGAACTTAAAGGAGGACTTAACATTACAATGTTCTGGGCCCAATCTTTTTCTGAAGTTTGCTTGAGAAAAGCAGCTTCGAGTGAAGTCATCAGTGTCTATTCACAAACTAGAGAATTGGAGAGAATAGTTTGATAAATTCCAATTCATCCTCGCCATCTAGAATACCATATACAAGAATCGCAAAGGTAATCATAATAGGTGACGCAGCAGTCGGCAAAACTAGCCTCCTACTCCGATATACAAAGGGTACATTCAACCCCACCTATATAATCACTATAGGCGTCCAATTTGCAATAAAGGATGTTAAGGTAGGTGAGGAGGTTCTTCGCCTTCAAATCTGGGATACGGGTGGTCAAGAACGATTTGGTTCAATGCGTCAACTATATTATCGAGGTACTAAAGGTGCTCTTGTGGTCTATGACCGGTCTAACCCTACAAGCTTTGAGCGATTGGACTACTGGATTAATGAATTAAGGCAAACTGTAGATGATATTCCTTTAGTTATAGTAGGTAACAAAGCAGATCTTCCTGCAGTCGTATCAGCGAAGCAAGGAAGGAAATTTGCAGCCAACAGTTCTCTAGAATTTTCTGAGACAAGTGCAAAAACAAACCTGAACATTACTACTCCCTTCTCCAAACTTGCCCAACTAATTATTGGGCAATTTAACAGGGTAAAAAATACAACTGATGACTGATTTTTAGAAATTAGTTGCCGCCAAGTAGCGTCATCATAGCGGCAATTGCGCCTAAACGTGCAGCAATATCTGTAGGTCCTGTACCAATAATTAGCACATCTCCTTCAATTAAGTCGAATCCCTTGAGTAATTCAGCTGCTTCTACTCGTGGTACACGGTACTCTGTTGGCATAATGATGTATTCAGGATCTGGACCCTGAATAAGGGTCGTGGCTCCACTGGCACCTGCTCGCATTGCAGCATCACGTAGACGTACACCATCTCTCACCAAGTGGGCAAGATTACGAAGCTGGCAACCAAAATTTATCCGGTCTATAGTGAAACTGGTTTGACGAATTCTGCCAGTATTGATTAAAACTTGGTGCAGCTTTACTAGGTGTTGTTTCCCTTTTTTTGAGAGTTGATGACCTTGACGTGCAACAGCTTGAATTAGACCTTGTTTTCGCAAAAATTTCACAAGAGAACGAACACTCCCGCCACCCAGCTTTAACTCTTCAGCTAACTGGTATCGTCCAATTGGTCCCTCTGTATGATAATAAATTAATAATGCCGCCAGCAGATGCCATGTTTGAAACTGAGTTGGTGGTCCTTGCCGACTTTTGACATCTAAGAGAGAAATCAGTTTCAGAGCATCATCTTCTCCATAATCGATAGTCTAAATTTACAACTAAATTTATTTAGTCTTTTCCAAGCAAGATTTGGGAAACTACTTGAGAAATTGGTGGTGTTAAAAGCCCGAAAAGTAATCCATTACTGGCAACATGTATTAATGAAAATGGGAGGCCAAATGTTACCGCCACAATGTAGGGGACTCCAAAGGTTATTGTGTAGGCATAATTCGTGGCAAGATCGAAAAAGAGTGTAGTTGTAACTCCAAGGAGGGCAAGTCCTGTTACCCATTTGATTTCAACT
>JABXGU010000225.1 GCA_016550415.1 archaeon
CTACGATCAAAGCGTCTCTGCTAAAAAATCCACTCTCGGAGATAAGATTTCTCTTTGCCTTCCAGCCCTCAACGGCGGTGGGATCGGTGGAGAATACAGCAGAAAAGAATCGCCCCAAATCAAGTTGCCCAAGCTGTATGTCCAGATAGTCACGTCTCTGACGGAGGGTTACGAGGACCAAAAAGTGATGTTGCCGTAAGCTATCTAGTTGTTCTCTTGCACCCGGAATGACGATGTCGTATCGCAAATATTCGAGCGATTCTATGTTTCTAAACCATTCTGCGTGGTAAGCCTCTTCAATATTGGAACACCCAGCCATAGTTAAGAGTGCGGACAGTGGTTGACGGTCTCGTTTCAATTGCCAATATGTTGCTTTATCCATACTCTTCCCGCCATGCCGCTCTATAATGTCTTGGTGTACGCGGAAATACCGTTCTGAGACATCTAAAATGGGACCATCCAAATCGAAAAAAATGTTCAAAGTTTCTATTTTGCTTCTTTGGGCGTGCATTCAACGTAAATTTCGGAGCAGTACTCTGGCAGTTCCCTGCCAACCTCGAAGAAGGCATCGAGCAGTTTCTCATCCCAGCCTTGCATTTGTGCATCGGATAGCGGCTTCAGGAAAATGCCATCCCAATGCACAATCTTTAGTCCTGCTGCTTTAATATCCGTAAATAGGGTCTTCCGCGAGTAGACGCGTAGATGGCCAACACGCCGATCCCGTTCGTGGAGTTCGTCAAGTCTTTTCAGCATTCCCATTTCCTTTCCAATACGCCGGTTAAGCGCCTCAGCGTTTGGAACGATAATGTGAATCAATCCCTTAGGAGCTAACCACTTGCTCGCCCTCTTAAGGAAAGCAATAGGGTTGTCGAGATGCTCAATGATGTGCGACATAATAATGGATGAAAATGTCCCATCTGGTTCGAAGTCTTCAAAAAATGAACAACAAAAGGTAGCATTACCAGCCTTAACATTCTGGCGCGCCCGCTTTAGTAACACCTGCGATCCCTCAACAATTACTACCCTAGGAAAACATTCTACCAGTGCCTTGGTCATTCCTCCCTCAGCACAGCCTAACTCTAATACCCGCGAACCTTTGAGACGTGGCAGGAGTGATTTAATCCTGTAGCGTAGGAGAAAATAATTAGGTGACAAACGACGGTCATCGGCTTCTTCCATTGAGGTAACAATGCTATCGAGCCTATGGTGAGTTGCCATATACCTCCTCCAACTCAAATGTGAATCTTGTCCCAGCGATCTAATTTGTCCTCAGCCCACTCCATCTCTCGACGGATCCCTTCGTGTAAGTCGGTTTGAGAGGCCCACCCCAAGTCTTCCTGTGCCTTCTGCGAACTCAATACCATTGTCTTCAACTCGGCTGGTAATCGAACTCGTTCCGGAATATGCGAGGAATAACAGCCCTCACGCAGGTCCTCGTGAACGATTTTTATATTGTTGCCTGTGCACTTCACAACCAGATGTGCCAACTCGTTGATATCTGTACCCCTCCCTGTAGAAACATTGTAGACTTTCCCGTTGGCGGCGTCTTCGCTCAGGCAGAGGTTGTGCATCGCGACCACGTCTTCGACAAATGTGAAGTCGCGCACCTGCTGACCATTGCCGAAAACGACAAGGGGTTGCCGTTGCAATGCGCGCTTGATGAATATGGTTAGCACCCGTCCAAACCATTCACGCGGGCCGTAGATGATGGCGTAGCGCAGCATAGTAATCGGGATGGCGTAGTATTCTTGAAAAAGACGACAGTACTTCTCCGCTGCCAACTTGCTTACGCCGTATGCCCAGTTTGGTTCTGTCGGATGTTCCTCCGTCTGCGGAAGGGCTTGCGCCTGCCCGTAGACGCACGCCGAGGAGGCCGTAATGATTTTTTCCACCTTATTTTCTACGGCAGCACGGAGAACGTGGAGCGTTCCCACCGTGTTACTCTGCAAGTCTACCACCGGATCATTCACACATTTCAAGATCTCTAACTGTGCTGCTTGGTGGGAAACAAATTTTGCACCCTTCATCGCATTGCGCAGACGCTCGTAATCTAATATGTCTCCTTCTACTAATTCAACTTCATCCCGTATCGCTTCCAGGTTGTCCATCCTGCCCGAC
>JABXGU010000226.1 GCA_016550415.1 archaeon
CTACCGCAACGTTTTGATTCACATCGCTCCTCGTCAAGAACAGCTATCCGAACCATCCTATCGAATCACCTGTTAACGTAGATTAATACAAGAATAAACATGCCCAATCGTTATTTTGAGGTTTTATTCATTGACCATAATCCTCTTTTGCATCTAGTGGGTATGAGTAGAGCGTAAAAACCTTTCGCCAAGTTATGAATGTGCAAAATTTCTTTCAACTTTCATGTTCCATTTATGCTCGATTTGGAGTTACAATCTCCTGTGCCCAGATGCGGTGTGTGTAGAAACGTGTAGTATACAGCATTTAGAATGCGTCTTTGAAGTGTTCTTTAAAACTATCAAATACAAATATTGGTCTAATTATGATAAACCTTTAATAAATGGATCCATAAAAAGCACCGTTTGGATGAACTTCCATGGATCTAGACGATTTGATATCTGACTTCATGAATCCACCTGACGCATACCAATCAATCACAGTCGATCGCGTATTGTTGAGCCTAGTTGTCACTTTCATTGTGAGCTTGTTCATATTCTACATGTATCGAAAAACATTCAAAGGGGTAATCTACACCCGCAACTTCAACATGGGACTGATTCTAACTGGACTAGTAGTAACCCTTGTGGTTATACCCATCAGTTCAGACATCCGACTCTCTCTAGGAATGGTGGGCGCCCTAAGCATCATACGCTTCAGAACAGCCATCAAAGACCCAGCCGACATCGTCTTCACGTTCTGGGCAATAGCAGTTGGAATCATCAATGGTGCAGGTCTATACATGGTAGCCATAGTGGGTTCCCCAATAATCGGGTTATTTTTGTTCGTGTTGAACCGAGCAAACTTGCGTACCAACGACCCATATCTGCTGGTAATCCACTACGAAACTGAAGCTGAAGCAGCTGTCCAAGAAGCCCTTCCAGAAAACAAACTCAGATCTCGAACCGTAACTTCTGCTGGAGTGGAGCTTATGCTTGAAGTTCGAATGAAAGCGAAAGATACACCAAAGGTAGATGAATTGCTGAAGATTAAGGGTGTAAAGGACGCAGCGCTTGTCAGCTACAACGCTGATGTTGCTTAACTGCTACCGTTTCTTCAGCAGAGTGTGGGCGGTAGGTTAGATGGCGAAAAAGGAGGATACAACTAGGTTGCACCTAAATAAATCAAGATTAGTGTTGGCGGTTCTGTATTCTGTGCTTCTTTTAGCTGGTACACTATTTTGCGTTGTTCAAACTAGCGGTGCGGACGCGGGTTCTTGGGTTGGTGAGGGCAATGTGATTGATGATGTTGATGTTTCTTTTGGCCGTTTTCCTGATGGTAAAGGTTCATGGCATACAATGAGTGAAGTTGTAACACCTTCTGAGCCTAATCAACTAGGAGCCGTTCCTTTTGGCTTAGTTATTAACGAGTTTATGGCAAACAATGATGCTGCTGTTCCGGGTCCTGATGGCGATTATCCTGATTGGATTGAACTATACAATGGCGGCACCGAATCAATCGATCTTGGAGGCATGTACTTATCCGATAACTTAGCAAATCCTGATGCTTGGCAGTTTCCATCTGGCACTGTCATAGAGGCTGGAGGCTTTCTTGTTATTTGGGCGGGTAACTCTTCTTATTCAGGGTCGATGCGTACCAGCTTCGGCCTTAATGCAAGTGGAGAAGCTGTCTGTCTATTCGCAACCGATGCTGAGACAGTAATTGATTCAATCACTTTCACTGAGCAGCCCGATGATGTCTCGTATGGTAGAATACCTGACGGCGCTTCAACTTTGGATTACCTAACACCGACTCCTGGCATGCCTAACGAAATAGGTGAGGTTGATGTACCTGGTGGGCCTATTCCTGTGGATGAAATTCCAGATGGTTTGGTCATTAACGAGTTTATGGCTGATAATGACATCACCATTGCGGGTCCTGACGGAACTTACCCTGACTGGATTGAACTATACAACGGCGGTAACGAGTCGGTCAATGTTGGCGGTATGTATTTGACTGATAACGAGAGAAACCCTACTAAATGGCAATTTCCCAATGATACTGTCATAGAGGCTGGAGGCTATTTGCTTATCTGGGCCGATAACTCTTCAGATCAACGGTCGCTGCATACACGTTTTGGTCTTAACGCGAATGGGGAAGAAATCTGTCTCTTTGCCTGTGACGGCCAGACTTTGATTGATTCGATTGCTTATACTAAGCAGCTTGGCGATGTTTCGTATGGTAGAATGCCTGATGGTAGCCCAAATTGGGAACATATGCTGTCGGCGACTCCTGATTGGGGGAATAATCAGAGACGGATTGATGCTAGAACTTCGCTTTGGTCGGTTTTGTTGCTTGTGGGTGTAATTGGGATTGTATGTGTTCTTTTCATTGTTGGAATCAAGTTGAATGCTAGGCGCGGGTGATTTTATGTTTGACCCTGAGGGACGTCGTCTGAGGCATGAGTTGAAGTATCATCTAAATTTTTTGCAGTATCGGATTCTTAGACGGAAGTTGGGGACAGTTCTTAAATTGGATTCCCATGCTGGACCTGCTGGTCGTTACCATGTTCGAAGTCTATATTTCGACGATTTCAGGAATAGCGCTTTTTTCGATAAAATGGCTGGAGTTCCTACGCGGAAGAAGTATCGTATGCGTATCTATGATTTATGTGATGACTTTATCAAGTTTGAGCGAAAGAGCAAGTTTAACACGTATGTATTCAAGGAGAGCGCGGTGCTCAACAGAGAAGAAGCTGATCGCATCATAAAGGGCGACGTGTCTTTCTTAGCTGAATCTGAAAGTCAACTTCTTAGGTGTTTCTATTTGGAGTGCCGTCGCAATCTTTTACGTCCTGTGGTGTTGGTGGACTATCTTAGGGAAGCATATGTTCATCCTGTTGGTGATACTAGGATTACTTTTGATATTGGTTTGCGTACTGGTTTAGGACCTGTTTCTCTTTTTGATCATGATGCTTCTACTGTTGGGATTCGTGAGGAACCGGGTGTGATTTTGGAGGTTAAGTTTTGCAGTGTTCTTCCTGAGGTTGTTAGGAGTTTATTTACGGGCGGGATTCGTCCGCGGTTAGCTATTGGTAAGTTTGCTCTGTGTAGGGGGTCGGCAGGTGTTCTGGTTTGATGTTTTTGTTGATGGGTTTTGGTTTTACTTAAAAATGAAGCCTCCGAATGTGCATCATGTTCTTTTATCACCCGTGTGGCAGAGGACAAAAATTCTGTCTAGATTAGACATATAGTCGTAATTTAATCCCAAAGAGTCATCTTTTCGATTCTTTTTGCTTCCTCAAGATTGGCTCGGAGCTGTCTGTCTTTTTCATTTCCTGTTTCAGTAGCACAATAGAAGAATAAGTGCATGTCACCGTCTGCTACCGACTGTGGTTGCTGCACCGGAAATGGTGTGCCACCGATAATCGTTACAACCTCGGAAATAGTGAAGTTGGTATATTTATTTCCTGGACTGTAGGTTCCATTTTCATATATGCCGTATGAGATAGTGCCTGTGGAGCTTCCTCCCAGATACACGTTATATGAACCAGGTGCAAGCTCAGGAGAAGAGAACACGATCGATTGATATGCTTTTTTGGGTCTAAATGTAAGAACTGTTTCACCTGAAGCAGTTTGGATATTCACTAATCTATTAGCAAACTGCGGGAATAGAAAGTTCACGAGTACGGAATATTGAGTAGATATTGGACTTGGAGCCTGTGCCATATCGGAGCTTCCTGCACCAACTAATATTCCGCCAGTCATTTTGAATGAACCCATCCCATAATCTATCACACCGTTAGGGAAGGACCCTGGGACTGGACCATTAACAATCAAAACACCACCAGTCATCTCGATATATCCGTCTGAATCGAGACCGTCACAATCTGATTCGATGTAAATGAAGCCGCTGTTGATGAATATGTAGAATTCACCCGGCGGTCCAAAACCGCCACCGCCGCCCCACCAGTCATCACCCCCATTCCCTTCGGCTACGTTGATTCCGTCATCGCTTGAGTTAATCTCAAAATGACCATTGTTGATGGTGATTTTCCCGTTACTCTCTAGTCCTTCATAGGATTGTGATATGTCAAATGTTCCGCCATTTATTTCCAAAGATGTATCAGCGTGTATGCCGTCGTCCCCTGTCGCAATATGGTATGTACCGTTGTTTATGAGAATCATGTGATCTGAGTGAATTGCATCATCGGAAGAGCTGATGATAAAATCCCCATCATATATAACTACACAGACCTCGGCTTTTAGCCCCTTAGTGGATACGTTTTCATCAGGTGTTACAGAACTTCCGCCGCCGCTTGTCAACGTGAAGGTCCCGCTGGTTATCAAAAGGTCGGTTGCGGCAGTAATAGCGTCCCCATTAGTGGAAGTAATGTCTAATGTGCCATCTTCAATTGAGATAAAGCCTCTGCTCTCTTCTTCGATATTATCCGATGTCAAGCCGTCGCCAACGGAATTTACCGTGATGTTTCCACCTTTAATCACTAGATAATTTTTGCCCCTAATCCCATCATCGACTGAAGTTACCGTAATATTCCCGCTTTTAATGATAAGTCCGTCATTACTTCGAATAGCATCGTTAGCATTTCCGCTAACTGTGAGCGACCCATTACCGTAGATTGTAAGGTCATCTCTACTAAGAAGCGCACCGTTGTCTTCATTGCCCGCATTGTCTGTTAGATAATTTTCTGTATTGTCAGCAAGGACAATGATGGTTTTATCTGCATTTTCGACATAAACAGGAGCGTTTGTAGTGCTACTGATGTTGACCCCGTTTAAAACAAGTCTCACAATCCCATCATCAGTGGTATTTAGGACTATCTGCCCATCTTCCAAAATACCGCTTATGTTATAGGTGCCTACAGATGTAATGGTTACCGTTGTCCCGTCAATTGTGATGCCGTTTCCATCATCGACGCTAATGGAATCGATATTTAACACTATTGTAATGACGTCAGAACTATCCCAAATATAATCTTCTTCATCTTCATGGTCGTCTTCATTATTTCCTATGGCTTCAGCTATCGTAATGTCCAAATGGTCATCGGTTGGCGGTTCAGTTGGGGGTTCGGTTGGTGGTTCGGTTGTTGGTTCTTCAGTTGGTGGCTCAGTAGTAGGTTCCTCGGTTGGTGTTTCAGTCGGCGGTTCAGTTGTTGGTTCAGTCGGAGTTTCAGTTGGGGGTTCGGTTGTTGGTTCTTCAGTTGGTGGCTCAGTAGTAGGTTCCTCGGTTGGTGTTTCAGTTGGGGGTTCGGTTGTTGGTTCTTCAGGCGCAGGGTCTGAGTTGTCGCCATTCGTGCCACCTTCGTGTGTACCATCTTCTGGTGTAGTAGAGGTAACGCCTGTACTCCAGTTTAAACCGATAAATGCTACAACTATGGACAGTATAAGAATAGAGCCGAGAAGAAAAATCAGCTTTCGTTTTGCCATTTTTCAGTCCATAAGAGATGCGGCGTTACAGATATATTACTCTTAAGATATTTCGAGTGAAAAAATATTGAATTTAATAACCTATCAGAACGTCACAAAATGTAACACATGTAAGTGCAAAAGAAGTGAGCGAGTGGGATAAAACTTCAAAAATACAACTTCTCCACATTAGAAGAAAAAAACACTTCACTGTAAAAAATGAGAGAAACCTTCGTATTAAGGTAGAATAACGGACGGAGAAATATAACTTAA
>JABXGU010000227.1 GCA_016550415.1 archaeon
GAAGCAATTCACAAAGTGTTTCTCTCATTCCCTCTTCATCATCTACAATAAGAACATCACTTTTAAATTGTGATTTGGAGTCTGATTGTTTTCCCATATTTTTTCCGCCATAGACAGGCTTGTTGTTTCCGAATTAAATAGATTATACTTAGAAAAAGGTTAGCTCTGTTTATATTTAATGACAGTTACTCTTAACATGTAGGTATTTGAACTTATTATCGGATACGCTGTCCTATATACTCTATTGTCCACTGATACCTAGGTTTCTTATATTGCAGAAGTAACTCCATTCCTTCAACACAAATCAGAACCTTTAACTTTGGAAATAAGGATACAACTTCATCCTTTGTGAAAAAATGGTTATACAAACGATACTTTCGATGGTAGTATGTGTTTGGTTCAACTAATTCTAAATTCTTAGTATCCCTTACATTTTTTAGCTCCTCTAATGAGAACGCTCGAACATAGACTATACCACGTCGTATTAACCCTCTATTGATTTTGTCTGCAATTGTTTCAATCTCTGATTTTTTGAAGAACTGTAAAACCCTTGACGCAATAATCAAGGCATACCGATGTTTTGGAATTTCATAGTAACGGATGTCTGCGACCTGTGCTGTCATGGTAAGGTTCTCTTCATGTGCTCGCTCCTGACAGCGTTTCACAAAAGTCTTCGACACATCGATACAGTCCACTTCAAATCCCATCTTAGCAAAGAAGAGTGAGTTCCTACCATTCCCCATTCCCAGATCCATTACCGGTCCTTTTGCAAGAAGTTGGCAATATTGCATGAGCTTCCAATCAGGTTCTAGCTTCCATTTGGTGACAATCTCCTGATATGCCTCCATCCATAATTTGCTTTGATGCTTCATACTTAACAACTACTACAATTGAGTTAAAGCTGTTCTAATGTATTGTAAATTATAGCGCAACAACATAGATAGGCTAATGCATGAATCGCAGATATCGGTCCAAATAACTGTGATAAGGTTAAAAGTGCCAGTTGAATTAATGCACCACCAATGAAGAGAAAACCCACCAAAGATGCAAGGGGTGGCCCTTTCGGACTTTTTCCTAGATAAATAAATGTCACTCCCCAAAGAATGAGCATCAACCCCCAGATAACCCAACCAATATAACTGAACATATCTCCAAAAACGAATAACTCTGGAATAGGTGATGGTGGATTAGACGGGTTATAATAACTTAAAGCAAGGATTAATGTTCCAATGGGTGCCAGCCATGATAGGATAGGCGAAACGCGAGAAGAGAATCTAGCGAGTCGAACTTTTTGGATATGCCAATAGCCTATAAATAGTCGAGAAGCGATGGTTGCTCCACAAGCCATTATCAAAGTTGCCACAAAGAGGGAAGGCAACAGACATGATATATGACATATCATCCACATTGTATTATCGTAGTAAAGAGAACCTATTGTGAGGATAATTAGCCCTGCAATTCCTATGAAAAAATCTCTACGGATAGAATGAAGAGCAATATCAGACATCTCAGGCCCTCCAATGGTCTCTGCAACATAACAAGTGTGTTATCATATCTCTGATACATCACTCTTTTTGTTAAATTCATTCATTACAAGTTAGTATCGCCTTTTCCGTTTGGGATATGCTTTGAATCGTGTTCGTGGCTCAAGACTCACCCATTCTCCCTCTGTATCCAATTGTGAAAGGGATCGGAGTAAATCAAATGTAATCCAGTGAGATGCTTCGGGATGTGTTGGATACTCCCATAACCCATATGGTCCCTGCAATTCCTTTACAAAATCGATGTTCTCTCTTATTCTGGGGTCCTCCAAGGTGGCGCCGATTCGCCAACATAAATCGAGTATTTGTGCAACATCGTAGCGTTGGTAATATGTGAATGCACCTCGGAGTGGTTCAATTCCTATGATGCGAGCTACTTCGAATCCGAGGGTATGTGTTTGACGGGTTTCATGAGCCAATAAAAGGTCAAGACCTCTATGAGTTGCAGAATCGGTGCTATATTTGGGGTGGAAGGCAAAGGCACTGACTGCAGCTGTTGTGTTGGTTCGACAACCCCACTTTGTATGAGAAAGACGCCTATAGCCCGCAGCAAAGACCATTTTTCCAGCCTTTTCTCCTGAGGGCCAGCCACCATCCGGCAATTGTCGTTTAAGAAGCCATTCATAAGCCTTTTCTGCACGCGAATCGGTAGCATAACCACATATTGCCAATCCAAGAAGGGGTAGAGAAGTTTGGAGAGGAATCATGGTATAAACTTGAGCACCCCCGTCAAGCTGTCTACCAGAGGGTAGTGACCAAGAACCGTCTTCATTTTGCAGTTTGAAGAGAAATTCAGCTCCTCGCTGGACAGCTTCATGCTTGGGATTGAGACCCATATAACCTAAACCCATTAAAGCTTGGGCAGTCGTTCTTAGTTTCCCTAGGTGAGAACCACCTCCTTCTCCAGACCGAAATGAGCCATCAGGTTCCTGCAAGGCAAGTAATTTCAAAATAAAAGGGTCTTGGTCTTGAATTGACTGCAATTCACAAATTTCTTCATCTGTTCCCTCTCGGTGGAGTAAATCCCTTAGAACCAGTAACCGTAGACTAGGTGAAGGAGAAGCCAGAAGGATTGGCGCCCAAGTCATTGTTCCACCTCCAACACTTCTCTTACATATGGTGCGGTAGGAGTAGTCATTTGAGCGACTTCCTCTGGGGTTCCAGTAGCAATCACTTTACCACCTTTTGGACCGCCCTCAGGACCTAGCTCGATTAACCAATCGCAGTTAGCTAACATGTGAGTGTGATGTTCAATGACTACAACCGTATGGTCCTGTTCAACAAGCTTGTGCAAAACATTCGTCAACCGCACAACGTCCTCCATATGCTGACCAACTGTTGGTTCATCGAGAATATACAGGGTCTTGGTTTTACCCTTCTTCATAAGTTCACGAGTGATTTTTAGACGCTGAATCTCACCACCTGATAATGAAAAAGCAGGCTGATGCCACTGCAAATAGCCTAACCCCACTGCCCTGGCAATCTCCAATGGTTTAGCAATTTTCTCCTCATCTTGAAACAGTTCATAGATCTCATCAAGAGTTAATCGGTTGACTTCAGGTAATGCAACACCCTTTACTTGGATATCCCAAGCTTCTGCAAGGTATCCTGTGCCCTTGCAGGTTTCACATTCTTCGTACACGCTAGGAAGGAAACCCATATCGATACGGATTCGTCCTCGTCCTTTGCAGGGTTTACAAGAACGACTTAGTGTTTTCGCATCTATCCCTAGGGCTTTTGCGTCATCACTATCTGCGTATATCTTTATCATCTGTTTATGAATGCCCAGATATCGTGAAGGACTTCCTATCCCTCTTCGGCTTTGATCAACAATCACAGTTTGGGCAAGTTTTCCTTGGATAGACTCGTATTCTAATGGATTCACGGGTTCCTGAGCAAATGAAGAAGAGTGAGCTTTACGTGCAAGTGCCCGGCCCAGTGTATCGATTAGAAGTGTGCTTTTTCCTGAACCTGATACCCCACAAATGCCTACTAGCAACCCATGAGGTATTTTCACCGTGTCGCCACGTAGATTGTTACCACGTGCCCCCTTGATAGTCAACCAGCCTTGTGGCTGCCGACGCCCTCCCTTCTGTCTCTCACGCTTAATCCCACGGAGCCATTGACCTGTAAGTGTGTTAGTGTTGGCTACATTCTTTGGTGTCCCCGTTGCCACAATTTTACCACCCGTCGTCCCTGCTCCAGGACCTAAATCAATCAAATGGTCTGCAGCTCGTATAAGCTGCAAATCGTGTTCTACTACAATTACAGTATTCCCTTCGTCTCTAAGGGCTATCAGTGCATCCTTTAGTGCATCTAATTCAGTAGGATGCATGCCCCGTGATGGTTCATCTAATAGAATTGTTAGTGCAGTTAATCCACTTCCTAAGAGACCAGCTAGCCTAATTCGCTGAGCCTCACCTGCTGAGAGGGTACCAACAGGACGATTCAGATGCAGATACCCTAGTCCAACTTGCAGAAGAAATCGCAATCTACGACGAGCAATTTCTAGGCTGGTTCCTATAAAGGGTTCATCAGATGAAGGTAGAGTAACTCCCTCGAGTACCCCTGCTAATTGCTTGAGGGGCATTTCACTCAATTGATGAAAATTGTAACTACCTAGAGTTACCGCTAAATATTCAGGACGCAGACCAGCACCTTTACATTCAGGACACTGCACATCATCCGTATAGGTCCCTTGAATATCCCAATTGCGAACCCACCCTCCGTAGAAACCTTTCCATCTCCAAGTTGATTTTTTCATTTTCCCGTTTACTTTGCTTTCATAGGTCCAAGTATAGAGTTTGTCATCACCATACAGAAAGGCATCCTGAGCCTCCTTTGACATCACTCTCCAAGGTGTTGTCATTGGATCGAAGCCATAGTGTTTTCCAATTTCTGTAATTATTGGTTGATCTTTACATAGATAGGTTTGGGGCCAATATCCTGGTGAATACATTGCTCCTTTACACAATGGCTTCTCAGGATGAATAATGAGCTTTTCTGGTCGTGGAACCAGTATGGAACCAATTCCAGTGCATTCTGGACAATTTGAGAAATAGTTGTTGGGTGAAAAGTGTCGAGATTTCGCAATGGGAGCCTGAACACCACACTTTGGACAAATCCACTCTTTCTCTCGCCTCATCTTCGTACCACAATCAAGACAGTAGCGTTCACCAAGTCTAGCTAATAGGACTCCGAGATGATGACTTAATTCGCTAGCTATACCAACTGAACCACGACGTGTAAATTGGGGAAGTGTAGTCCACCCATGAATAACCTGCAAGCCCACGGAAAGGGTAACACCCAAACCCGTGATTGAATCCACTGGGGCTTCAGGACCTTCACGAGTTCCTTGCCGCTCATATAACGATAGGGTTTCAAGGAAGCGTCGGCGTGATTCAGCTTCGAGAACATAGCTTACTAAACTGGACTTTCCGCTTCCTGATACACCCGTTATCACAGTCAAGGCGTTCTTGGGAATGTTGACATTGACCCCCTGCAAGTTGTTAGCACGAGCATTACTGATAGAGATAATTGAAGATGGTTTGGTGGTTACTTTTTTGCGCGTTTTCTGTGGGCTAAGCTTACTCTCTTCCTTAAGAGCAGTTCTAGTGTGGGAACGATTAACCTCTAGTAAGCCTTCAAGAGGTCCTGCATAGAGAACCTCACCACCTGATGGACCAGCATCTGGACCTAAATCAATGACCCAATCAGCAGCACGAATAATATCGGTGTTATGTTCAACAACTACGATTGTAGCCCCAGTTCGAACTAGACGATCCAGGACTTTGAGTAATCCATCTAAATCTTGTGGGTGTAGACCAGTACTTGGTTCGTCGAGTACAATTAGTCGGTCTTGAAGCTTGTTTCGCCCCAGATACTTTGTTAATTTGACTCGTTGAGCTTCTCCGCCTGACAAAGTTGGTGAAGATTGTCCCAGTGATAAATATCCTAGTCCGATATCCATTAGGGCTTGTAGAATTCGTTGGGATGCTTGGCAACGATTTTTGGGAAGACGAGTTTCTTTTTCGAATAGGTCCCTTACTTCGCTGATTGACAGCTCGTAGAAGTCAGCAATTGAGAGTGTTTTATCGCCAAAGGATATCTTTGCTGCTAGGACCTTCTCGTTAAAGCGCTGACCGTCACAATCTTTGCAGCGAATCCATACTGAGGGTAGAAACCTCATTTTTGCTTCCGTAGCACCCATTCCCTTACATGTTGGACAGGCTCCCTCCGGACGATTAAAGGAGAAATGGGAGGAGGACAGTCCTGTGATAGTAGAATACAAATCCCGGATGATATCCGATAATTTTGTATATGTGGCAGGATTAGATCGCGGATTCCTTCCTATTGGGCTCTGGTCAACAAGGATTGGTTTAATCGTTGGGCCATCAATCGTCGAACATCCTGTTGGAGTATTATTGGTCAGAGACGGAACTAGGACATGTTCTACTAACGTACTTTTTCCAGATCCTGATACACCAGTGATAATTGTTAGCCGCTCTAGTGGTATCTTGATGTCAATGTGTTGGAGATTGTGTTGATGTGCCCCCTTTATTGTAAGGAATTTTTTGGGTTTGGCGCGAGGTTTCGGAATCATGACATGGTCCTGCATGCTGAAGTATCTACCAGTTGGAGTGTTTGATTTCCAGAGTTCCCAAGGTGTTCCTCTAAAGGTGACCTCACCACCCTCTTTTCCAGCTCCGGGTCCTAGGTCAATCGCGTGGTCAGCAGCTGCAGCAGCTATCCGGTCATGTTCCACATAGACAACTGGTCCAGCTAGATTGCGAAATGCTGGAAGAAAGTGAATAACATCTGCTGGATGTTGGCCTATGGTAGGTTCGTCAAGGACATGTAGCATATCCTCTAGACGACTAGTAAGAGCAATGGCAAGACGAACCCTCTGGGATTCTCCACGTGACAATGTGGGTGATGAGCGATCAAGTGTGATATAGCCAAGACCAACGGTTTGCAAGGCTTCAAGGCGACGCATGATCTCTGTCTTCAAACGTTTTGAAGAAGAGGGGAGATCTGCTTTAGCAAGAAGAGAATGGACTTCATTTACTGATAGAGACAGCAAATCAGGCAACCTTAAGCCATACAAATACACTGAAGTTGCTAGTGGATGTAGACCTAGCTGATTACACTGGTCACAACCATCACCCTGGCAATATGGACATTTTGTATGAAAATGCAGGGATTTAAGTTCCCCAAACCACTTTCCACATTCAATGCAAATGGCTGCTCGTGAATATCTTATTTCCCTGCCATTAATCTTGACGAGGATCCCATATGCGCCTAGGGCAGCAGCCTTCTGCACAGCTTTACGAATATGACTCGCTGACGCTGATTCCTTGAATTGTCCAACTTCAACTTCAATATCATGAGGTGTATCTAAAGCCAGAGATTGCCCGGTCCATGTATGACCATCAACACGTAAAGCAGCTTTATCAAAGGCTTTAGTCAAAAACTTGAGAAGCGTACGATGACTTCCCTGTACTTGACGAAGAACAGGAACATAGACGGTAATAGATTGGTGTTTTGCCAAGGCTACAAGTCTTTCTACAATTTCGTCCTCAGTAAGCACAGAAATTTTAGTACCACACTGAGGGCAATTCCGTTCACCAAAGTTGGTATAGAGTAACCTTAAGAATGGGTGAAGTCCTGATGCGGTTGCCAAGGTGGAGAATGGATTACGGTTTAGGAGATTCTGCCCCACCGCAATCGCTGGACCTACACCGGTAACAGATTGCACACTAGCGGGTGACAACCGTGATGTCATTTTGCCAAAAGCAAATACATCAAGGAATCGACGGCGAGCTTCATGATACAGAGTATCAAACACTAATGATGTCTTACCAGATCCTGAGACGCCAGTGACAACTGTTAAACCGTCACCAAAGTCAACATCGATGTCTTTCAGATTATGCTCGCTAGCACCCTTGATGCGAATTTCCATTCAAACCAACCAAACAAGACAATTCATGGTTAAACTGCGATATTGATTTGATCGCATTATCAATGTTTAGTAACATTGTAATGATAAACCTCAACTATCAAAAATTAAAGAATTTCTTTTAAACATAATAAATGAGCTTTACCAAACAAGTCATATTCCTATCTATTTAAAATTCGAGGTAATTTCTTCATAAGATTTGGCAGAAGCATCAAGACTTTAAAACCAAACTACTACTATTTGGACAACATTTCACCCTTGAAGATATAGAAAAATTAGGAACGTGAATCTTTGACACAGCAAAAACGTGCCCGAATACGAGCTGATCGTCTTGACACCGATTTTGGTACCTTCCGGGATGTCCAGATCAGTATTGGTAAGGTAATCGACGAAGAGTGGGACGAATCCATGGGTCCAACTCCCATGCCTGAGGTTATGACGCTTAGAGAGTGGGATCATAAACTCCTTGCCCGTTACCAACCATCATATCTTCCATTTTGCCAATTGTGTTGCTTATGCACATTTGGAAAATGTGATTTAACAGCTGGTAAGCGTGGTGCATGTGGACTGGATATTAAGGGACAGTCAGCGCGGATTGTGTTGGCTGCAGCGGATATTGGGTGTGCAGCTCATGTAGCACATGCCCGTCATTTAGTGGATCATTTGATTCACGAGTTTGGTCCGCGACACCCTTTAACTCAAGGCGAGGGTGTGGAGATTGAGGCACCTGTTTCACGATTGGTGACAGGTATTCGCCCTCTAACCTTGGATGATGCTTCTGCAATTCTTGATTATTGCGAAACCCAACTTACCCATAATGTTTCTGCGATTCACACTGGTCAAGAAGGTAGTTGGCTTGATTTTGAATCAAAGGTGCTACATACTGGGATGATTGACCAAGTTGGCATGGAGATAGCTGATCTTGTACAGATTTCAACTATGGGCTTTCCTCAGGCTGACCCAGATGCTCCATTGGTAGATGCTGGAATTGCCTCCATGGATACTTCGAAGGCAGTGATACTTTGCATAGGACACAATGTAATACCAGCTGCTGCTATTACAGATTATGCGGCAGAGCATAAGCTTACTGATAAAGTAGATGTGTGTGGTATCTGCTGTACTGCCTGGGACATCACACGGCATGACGTGAAAGCTAAAGTTGTTGGACCTATTTCTTGGCAACTACGCTTTGTTCGAAGTGGTTATCCTGATGTTGTAGTTGTGGATGAACAGTGTATCCGCACCGACATCCCAGAACACGCTATGAAAGTAAAAGCACCTGTAATAGCCACCTGTGATAAATCTGGTATGGGACTGCCAGATCGCACAAAGGATGAGGTGGACGATATTGTAGCCGATCTTGTTTCATTCAAGGTTCCAGGTGTCTTCATTAGTGACCACGCTAAGGTCGGTGAAGTTGTTGTTAAGACAGCATTAGCAGTTAAGCCCAAACGTAAAGGTAAACACTCCTTACCAAGTAAAGCGAAGATCAAAGAATTAGCATCTGCCTGTAGGCAATGCTCAGAATGTATTCGTGCTTGTCCTAATAACCTCCCCATTATGGATGCTGTGCTAGCAGCAAAGGAGGGGAACTTCAAGCAACTTTCTAATGTTTACGATAAATGCATTGGTTGCATTAGGTGCGAGTCAGCTTGTCCAAACGGATTTGAATTGCATAGTTGGATGATTACTGCTGATAAGGATCGATGGTCCAAGGAATCCTATAAGGTCAGGACTGGACGCGGCGCTATCCAAGACATAGAAATCCGTGCTGTAGGGCAGCCTGTAGTCTTTGGTGAAATCCCAGGTGTTATTGCACATGTAGGTTGTGCTAACTATCCAGATGGTGGAAAGGCTATCCATGATATGTGTGAAGAATTTGCTAAGCGTCGATTTATCATTGTGCTTTCAGGCTGTGCGGCTATGACTGTTGGAATCGTAAAGGACGAGGAGGGTAAGAGCATCTATGAGCGTCGACACGGTCGCTTTGACGCTGGTGGTGTAGTTAATGTTGGCTCATGCGTTTCAAACCCACATATTGCAGGAGCAGCCATCAAGATTGCCAGTATCTTTGCCAAGCGTAACCTACGGGGCAATTATGAAGAAATCGCAGATTACATTTTGAATCGTGTGGGGGCTGTTGGTATTTCGTGGGGTGCTATGTCACAGAAGGCTGCCTCCATTGCATCTGGATTCTGGCGTTTGGGTGTCCCTGTCATTGTTGGTCCTCATGGTTCTAAGTATCGTCGGATGCTGCTTGGTCGAGCAGATAAAGCAGAAGATTGGATGGTTTACGATGCACGAACAGGAAAGCAGGTTCAAATTGCACCTGCGCCTGAACATCTATTCTATGCAGTTGAAACCATGGAGGAGTGTATGGTTTTGACAGCGAAACTGTGCTTCCGCCCAAATGATACAACTAAGGGTCGATCAATCAAGTTAAGCCATTACATCGACCTCCATGAGAGATACTATGGCTTCTTCCCTGACGATGTACATCGTTACATACGTCGTGAAGCAGACATCCCCATCACATTAAAACAAAAGATCAAGGCGCACCTGAAAGAGCACAAGTGGAAGGAGAAACCCATACCCGATCCAACACTATTGAAACGTATGGTTTATGGTGGCTCCGCTGGAGGTGACAGCTAGAATGATGCGCGCAGAACCCTGGCAAACCGCTGAAACTTGCGGACCGAAAAAAGCTCAGGTCCTTAAGAAAGTTGAAGTAATAAAAGCGCTCCTGAAGAAAGCCAAGCATCCACTCATTATTGTTGGAGCCTTTGCTATTACAGAGAAATATGGGAAAGGAACAATTATAGATTATTTCATTGAATTATCTCGAAAAGCCAAGATCCCCATTGTAGCTACTGCCCAGACCATAAAGGCCTTTCGTGATAAGGGATTCATGGATGCCCACTCAATCAACGCCATGGAAATCACCTATCTTCTTACTGATCCTGATTGGAAAGTAGACTCAAAGAATGGACCCCACGACTTAGTAATGACCTTTGGTTTGCCCTATTACATGGAATGGCTTATGTTGGCTGGTCTGATGAACTTTGCAACACAAATTAAGACTGTCGCATTAGGTCGATATTTCCAGCCCCATGCTTCCTGGTCCTTCCCCAATCTTAGGAAGAAGGACTGGCATACAGCACTTAAAAAAATCCTCACATTAGTAGGAGGTGCCTAATTAGATGTCATTCGAAGATTTACCTGTTGAAGTAGGAGTAATCTATGAAGGAGAAAGAATTCGAAGAGGAGATATGCAAGTCGAACTTGGCGGACCCAAAATTGAAAAGAAATTTGAATTAGTACTCGCTCGTCCCATCGATCAAGTCGAAGACGGAAAAATTGTAATTGTTGGTCCAGACCTCCCAGATATGGAGGAAGGTAGCCAACAACCCCTCGGTATCTTCATCGAGGTCGCTGGAAAAGAACTCGAAGAAGATCTAGAGGGTGTTCTCGAACGCCATGTCCACGAATATACAAACTTTGTAGAGGGCATGATGCACCTCAATCAACGCTACGACATCTGGATACGTCTCAGTAAAAAATCATTCCAGAAAGGCTTCAATACTTTTAAACTCCTTGGACAAGTTTATCAACGCTTATACAAAAGTGAACTTCCTATCATTGAAAAAATCCAAGTAACTTTTTACACCGATCCTGAAAAAATTAGTGAAATGCACAATATGGCTATAGAACGCTACAATGCTAGAGACGAACGAGCCCGTGGTCTAAATGATGAAGACGTTGATACCTTTTATGGCTGCACCCTCTGCCAAAGTTTTGCACCAACACACATGTGCTGCATAACTGCTCAGCGTTATGCAAATTGCGGAGCAATTAGCTGGTTTGATGGCAGGGCAGCAGCACGAGTAGATCCAAAAGGTCCTCTCTTTTCAATTCCAAAGGGTGAAGTCATTGATACCTTCAGGGGAGAATATGAGGGAGTTAATCAAAGTTATAAAGAGAAAACTTTGGGGGCAGTTACTGAGGTTTGCTTGTATAGTGCCTTTGAGAAACCACATACCAGTTGCGGGTGTTTCGAAGCAATCGCTTTTGTTATCCCTGAAGTGGATGGACTCGGTGTCGTTCATCGAGACTTTAAAGGTCCTGCTGTCAACGGATTACCATTCTCCACCATGGCAGATTCAACAGCAGGTGGTCGTCAAATACCAGGATTTCATGGTCTCTCTATTGAGTACATGCGTTCACCCAAATTCATCCAAGTAGATGGTGGATGGGAACGCATTGTCTGGCTGCCTAAAGTGATTAAAGACCGTGTGGAGGACTTCATTCCCAAGGAACTTGTGGATAAGATTCCCACTGAGAATGACATCAAGGACCTTGATGAACTAAAGACATTCCTGAGGGATCATAAGCACCCAATTGTTGAGCGATGGGTTGAAGTTGGTGCAGCAGCTCGTCTTGAAGAAGAGGAACGTGCAGAAGAAGCAGCACAGATGGGACAAATGGGACAAGCATTTCCTGTACCAGGAACTATGGTAACAACTGTTCCAGCTGTTGGCAGTGGTCCTGGGTTCCAGATAATCTTCAAGAATGCACGTATATACGCAGAGAAGGTCATCATTAAACGTTTAGAAAGTAAGCGCAAGAAATAGAGGCTAGCCAACATGCCATCTAAACAAGAGAAGGAAGATAAGATAGTTATCTCCTCAGAGAGCCCCGAACTATCAATACTCGGACCACTAGAAGCAATTTTCGGTAAATTCGAAGAACTTGAATTAGAGAACATTACTATTGATGTAGAGGAGTTGGAGCTCAATATTCCACAAGGAGGTGGTGTCGGGTTTTCATCACAAGCACGCCAATTTCTAGCTCAATCAGCTTTAGCTGTCCAACAGTACACCCAACAGATTCTGGCAGCCCTTGGAATTCAAGTTCCTGCAAATTTTAGTCAATCTAGTGGAAGCATATCATCTGCAACTGTTACACCTCTCCATCGACCAACCAAACTATTGCCTGCAAAGTTCAAGGCGCCACTAGTAGAATATCCTGGTACAATTCGTGAAATCACCTTAGGCGCTACTAAGAGGGAGGGAGGCACTCGCAGTAAGACACTCACAATAGGTGGACACAAGGCTCCTGCTTGGAACCTCTTCCAAGCAAAACCCAAACTCCTGCCCATCGTTGCAGCTGATGTTTTTGATATGCGGATATCTCTACCAAAAGCAGTTCGTATTCATTATGATGAGGTTATGGATGATCCTGTCGAATGGGCTCGACTGGCAATCGACAAGTTCGGAGCAGACTTGATTACATTCCATCTAGTAAGTACAGATCCTGCTATTAAGGACACTAGCCCTAATGAAGCGGCTAAGACAATTGAGAAAGTTCTACAAGCAGTAAAAGTACCAATTCTTATTGGAGGTTCAGGCGATCCTGAAAAGGATGCTGTCATCCTCCCAAAGGCTGCTGAAGTCTGTGAAGGCGAACGAGTTCTCCTTTGTTCAGCCACTGTGGACATGTGGAAGCCCGTCGCTGAAGCTGCAAAGAAGCACAACCAACTTATCCTTTCTTGGACCAGCATCGACATCAACCAGCAAAAAGAGCTCAACCGTCGACTCTTCGATTATGTTACACCAGACCAAATCATCATAGATCCCACAACAGCAGCACTTGGTTATGGAATTGAATATGCTTTCACGATAATGCAGCGAATGCGTTTAGCAGGACTTATGGGAGATTCAGAATTACAGTTCCCAATGAGCAGCGGTACAACCAATGCGTGGGGAGCCAGAGAAGCTTGGATGAAAATCCCAGAACTTGGACCGCGAGAACTACGTGGACCCATCTGGGAAAGCGTAACAGGTTTAACTCTTCTTCTAGCGGGCATAGATGTTTTCATGATGTTACATCCTGCCGCTATCAAGACATTGCATGATCTGATTAATTGGCTATCAACGAGAATAAACAGAAAACGTGAAGATTTTGTAGATTGGACATCCCTACCTATTCCGGTTGACTAGCACAGGTTAGCTTAACAAATATCATCTATAATCAATATTTGAGAGACTACCAGTTAGGTGTTAGCTCATAGCCTGTGTTTATATGAAAGAGTCATTTGTTGTTTTAGCAATTTGAAGGTTGTTAGATACTAGGTTCATTCTTATAGAATATTATTTAAATAAACCGTCAATGTTTTAACAGTTCTATAAA
>JABXGU010000228.1 GCA_016550415.1 archaeon
CAAATTTCCTCAAATTATCTATCAACCTTGTTAGGAATAGGCGAAGGGGCTGCTAAAAATCTTCTTGCTCCACTCAAAGCTGTCGGCTTGATTGATCAGGATGGAAAGACTACAGAAAGAGCTAATCACTGGAGAGTTGATGATGAGTATCCACAAATATGTCAAGAGATTAAGCAAGAAATCTATCCTGAGGAACTTTTACATCTTGTTCCAGATCCTGAGGCAGATTATGACTCTGCAATAAACTGGTTCATGCGTGATACAGGAGTAGGGCAAACTGCTGCAAAGCAAATGGCACACTTCTATCAAATGCTGTCAAAAGCTGATCCCTCTGATGGTGCTGAAACAAAGACAAAGAGACCTTCTAAACGGACTAAACCAACTCAAAAGAAACAGGAAAAGGAACAGCCTGAAGTCGCCAAAGAGAAAATATCCGAGACTCCCTCAGTTGCAGAAATTGCCTATCCTCAGACGAATTCCCCAATTACAGGCCCATCATTGCATATAGATATTCAGTTGCATATATCACCAGAAACATCTGCCGATCAGATAGATCAGATCTTCGCTAGTATGGCAAAACATCTGTCGAAATTTATCCCCCAAAGTAAAGCAACTGAATAACGGGAGTCGGTAAGGTGAATGATTTTGCAAAAGGTATACTCGAAGTTGCGAAGGCGATTCGCACGGAAGGAGGGAATGTTCCTCCTGAGACTGCGGTTAGACCTAATGATCAACAGGTATTGCCCCATTCAGTTGTTAGTAATACCAGAGGATACATAGAAACGATTGTTTATCAGATAAACGGAACATATCAAAAGGGTTGGTATGATGCCTGTGCAGTCATGATTAGACGTCTGATGGAGACGCTGATTATTGAGGTTTTTGAACATCACAATCTCGCTCACAAAGTAAAAAATTCCAATGGTGATTTTTTATACTTGAGTGATTTGATTTCTGCAACCTTAACAGAAACTTCTTGGAATTTAGGCAGAAATACTAAACGCGCCTTACCAAAATTAAAAGATATTGGGGATCAGTCTGCGCATAGCCGTCGATTTAATGCACATCGTCGTGATATTGAAAAAGTAATTCCGTTTTTACGAACAGCGACACAAGAGTTGATTTACCTTGCCGATTTAAAGTAAGCAAAGTAATTGAGCATAAAAACTTTTGAGGTGATCTGGCTTAGCACATTGCGAAATCGAACGCCTTGAGGCTAACAAACCATTGCAAAGGAGCCATCCGCTGTCGCCAATTTTGACATATTCCTATCGCATAACGGTTTGGTGGTGTGTCAAGGTTCGTTGCCCGTCGTGAGGAGCGGATTGTCCCTCTGAATGGAGGCGTTAAACGGTGCGGGTGACACATGGAGCGACATCGCCGCGATGCACAAGACGATGAGAATGGAGCAAAACACGGCGCATTGACGTTTCACTTCTATACATGACATTGTTAACGCAATCTTACGTTATGCCAAAAAAGAGACACACATATAGTCTCATCATCATGTTTCTTTGTGCCCTTGGGATGAATGTGTTTGGAGAGGAGAATTCGTCAACGATTTTTCCAGATGCCGAAGGCTATTTAGAACAACTGACATCATGTCAGAATTGTGATGATAAACAAAAAGCCTTGATAGAGGAGCTACAAGACTACGTGCAAGAATTTCTTCATGATGTACGCGAAGACTTTCCATTTCATTCAGGGCTCACCTATGAGTCTGTCAAAACACTTGTTCAGCAGAATGCCACACACATTCGACAACGTGAGCAAGAGAAGCCTGAATCATCAGGAATCCCAGTCTATGCGAATAGGGCATATCATTTGTATCTCTATATCTCAATTCATGAGGAGGTCAATTCATCAGGGGATGGATACCTCAGTTTTTTTACAAACGGACGGCATCAATTTTGGATCGATATGGCGATTGAAGACGGCATGGTGAAAAACATCTATCTTATCCCAGGCAATTTTTCATGGATGCTCCCACCAATACAATTCGACGGAACAGGAGAGCATAGAGGAAAGTGGAGTCTTTCCCCTTCAAGAACACAAGAGGAACACAAGTAGGATGAGAGCCTCATAGAACATCACTTTCAAAGTATGAGAGATTCTCTCCAATCATAACGGATTGTTTCAGAACCCAAACTGAAAACACGGTGTATGAGGGCAAAAATATGTCACAAAAACTTGACATATTGGTATGACATTGGGCACGATACGCCAAAAATAATCGATGTAATAACAAGGCTGAATTTGCCATAATATAAGGTGAAGTGATAATAATAGGCAGAATGGAGCGGAGGCGAAATATCTACGAATCGACGTGATCATAAACATGATGGTATTGAGGCGTTGTATCTACGAATCGAAGTGATAATCGGCTTTTTGATATGGGGTGAAATACGACGAATCGAGGCAATGGTAAGCAAAGGATCGGAGGCAGAAGGACACACCACGTTTAACAATCACGCTGCACCAGACCCAAACCCGCGTGGCTAAGTGATGTTGGTTGCTTCCGGTCAAGGTGTGGTGGTAGTGTCAGCGTGGTTTCCCGCTATCAATGGCGGGTTTGGGCTGGTGAGCGTGGGCGTTAGTGCAATTGCAGTGTAGTGCAATGTCGCACGAAATAATCCAAGGCCGAGAAATGCGTTAATAAACTTCTGTACAGAGAAACATCTAAGGCTATTGATAATTCCATTGACTTTTTGCTATAATACAAACATTTCAGGTGAGAATAATCCAATACATTCAACAAAAAGTTAATCGTTTGAAAGGAGTACAATATGGTTAACACACTTCAGAGAGTTATGCAGTTCAGTATCATCATCATTCTTTTGTTGTCAACTCTCTACTCAATGGGAGTTGCAGCTTCCTCAGAAACCCTTTCATCCAACATGCCCTCCGACAAGTGTGTCATGACATTTGCTGGAACGATAGGCCAAGATATTAAGATCCAAATGCGTTTCCAACGGCAGTCCAATACTCTATGTGGTTTATATTTTTACGAAAAGTATCAGAAAAATCTTCGAATCACTGGAACAGTTGACCCCGATGGAAGTTTTGTGCTAAATGAATATATTCTGGGTGGTTCTCAAAGCGGGAAATTTATCGGAAAATTTCTCAATCAAAATACTATGGAAGGGATTTGGTCAGATCCAGAGCATCAAAGAGAATATCCTTTTACCCTAGAGCGCAAAGCACTTATTGAACAAAATCGCCACACACAAGAAGGTATTCAATACCAGCTTATTCGAGAACCAACCCAAGATGGGGATGTATTGAAATTAAAGATTGAAAACAAGAACCTTATTACTTTGGGACAGCAATGTCTTACACTCACATGTTTGTCTGGATTGTCTGAATGTGAAGATTGTGTTACTGAAGTAAATACTGTGCGGATTGACAGGATCGTGAGTTCTCCAGGCTTGTATCATATTCAATGGCGAGCGACACCTTTTGGGTATGGAAAACTTCATACATACTGTTCTTATGTTGTTACAGGAGGAAAAGATCAGGACATACTCTTTAGAAATTGTTTTGATGAAAGGAACGAAACTTGGGGGGATAAATGGAACATTAGTCGATCTTCTGAAGCATCATACTTTGATAATCATCTTCTTATGACTGACAGCTATCTATGTAATAGTTTTCAAGGGGGAAAAATCGTAACTCAGGAAGATTCATGGCTATACCGAACTTATGAAATAACTCAAGAGGGGCTGAAACTTCTTAATGCTGAAGAGCTTCTCAAAGCTTCTTCAACAGGGCAACAGATCAAAAATATACCAATCCCTCAAGCTTTAAAGAAATATCCAGCAATTAATACAGTATTGCAGTAAGGTACAAAAATGCTGAGTTGACTTTTTGCCTAACCATCGGGATGGACGCTGTGCGCCGTTTAACGGCGAAAGGAATAGTACTCCAAGAGTACCTGGGGAAGCTACCAAGCAGTACCTCAGAGGTCAACTCACTCACCCGAAATGAGGCGAAAGCCCAAGGGGAAAGAGAGCAGGTGAGTAAAGCGAAGATCGGATGAAATAGGCTTAATCTAGGCGGCTTCGCAAGACCTGACTGATATGGTGAAAGCTGGATGGCTTGAACTCGAATGTCCAGGGGTGTCATCCCCACTCAGAGGGAAAGCCTACCCGAAGGTTGTTGGCGAGGTGATGGCTCACCAAGCCGGAGGGCGTTGTTGAGTACCCTCTGTCTGAGTAGTAGGAGGAGATTGTGGCCTCGCTCCTCTGAATGGTAGCTGCTCAGGACATTCTTCAGTGAGAAGAAGCAAGGGCATGAAAAGAGCACCTACGTCAGTCTAGCACGTTTCTTTCGTACGGAATGCGGGATGGCCTAGTGCGCCACATCGTGGCGTGTGAGAATTGCCTGTTCAACAGGTCAGGGGAAGTCACCAGAACCCCTGAGTCCAACGACTTACCTTGAGGGGAAAGCCCGAAGGGGACAAGAGCATGTCGAGAACGCGGAGTGAGCAGAAGTCGGGTATGCAAGAAGCGACCGCAAGGGCTGAATCCTATGGTGAAAGCTAAACTGCCTGAATCTCAG
>JABXGU010000229.1 GCA_016550415.1 archaeon
AATGGACTGTCAAGGTAGTCGAGTGTTATGTTTCTGCTGAAAACATTCCATTGCTCTGAGGGACCATAGTCTGTATAAACGGTACGGTATGATGAATTGGACAAATTTTGAGTACCATTCAGCGTATAATAAATATTAAAATATGAACCCATATCGTAGGTTTGAATTTGGGCATAGAAGTAGTCGTTGGCTGGGTCCTCGTTTTGGTCCAGATACCAGTCGAAGGTCAGTGACAGATTATCCATATCAGCATAAATGTTGTATTGGTACCAGTAGGCCCATGCATCCTGACCATGTGGAGAGCGGCATTGCAAACCTCCGGATTGGCTGCCTTCATTAACTGGCCAAGGCGCCGATGCATACCAGTGATAAGTATCTCCATGAAACCAATTCCACCATTTGTCGGGGAGGTATGGGGTACTCCATGATTCAAAGCTAGGATTACCAATTCGGTTGGAGATCCAATTGGCTGATCCCAGATCTGGACCAGGTGCAGACGGGTTATTTCCCCTAGTAATTAGAGTGTTGATGTTGTTATGTTGAAATGATGGATTGTCGATGTTGAACCATGTCTGCGTTGGCAGGGCTATTGGTGTTGCTGGAATAAAGGAGATAACTAGAATTGATAGAATTATTATTTTCCATGGTTTTGTTTTCAATTTACTCAATCCCTCGAATGTTTCTACCTTCATTATTGTCTATTTTTGATATAAATGTCTTAACTGATTCCTGAAGTGATAGAGTTTAGTCATACCCATATGAAACAGTGTGCCAATAGTATAATCTATTTCAGCCAAGTATTATGGAGAGAAATGAGAAGTGGAGTGGCTAAAAGCACCTATTCTTTATAATGTGATTTGTATAATATTTGACTTTGAAAACTTGGTCTCAGATTCTCTTTATCAATCCAGGAGATTTGGTTAGAAGATAGGGTGTATTAATGCAAGAATCTAATCAAGCTTGGATAAAGCTACAGCGACGTATTATCCGGTGCAGGCGTTGCACTCGACTTGCTGTTTACATTCGCGAAGTTGCCAAGATTAAGGTTCGACGATATAAGAACCAAAAATATTGGGGAAAACCGATTCCTGGATTTGGTGATGTGAACGCACGCCTACTCATTTTAGGCTTGGCTCCTGCTGCACATGGAGGGAATCGTACTGGTCGCATGTTTACTGGTGACAGTTCAGGCAACTGGTTGATTAAAGCGTTGTATGAGTCAGGGTTTGCAAATCAACCTGAAAGTGAATCTCGTGATGATGGTTTAGCATTGAGAGATGCATTCATTACAGCGCCAGTTCGTTGTGCGCCACCTGGAAACCGACCTTCAAGAGAGGAAATACAAAATTGCAGCCAACATCTCATAGCAGAGCGGCATTTACTTCCCAACATCCAAGTTGTGCTAGCTTTGGGACGAATTGCTTTTGATGTCTGTCTCCGATATCTATACCCCCATGTAAAGCCAAAGCTCAAATTTAATCACGGAGCAGAGTATTACTTTCAGGGACTACCATTGTTGGTAGTTTCCTTTCATCCAAGCAGACAAAACACGCAAACAGGACGGCTAAGCTGGGAGTCTTGGATAAAGGTTTTCCAACGTATCACTATGCATCTTGAAAAAAATCCAAGATGATAGAAAAGGTAAGATGCGAATAAAGAGTTAACAGGTTATTGACTTTTATCTGACTGGGCTAAGTCTGATAGTTTGTCACAACCCAATACCAGTAGACTCTCAAGGAACGTATACCATGTTCCTCTGCAAATTGGTATTGAGCTATCGAGGGTACAAATTGGTGAATCCTCTGGGGTCGCCGGCATCTTATAATATTTGCAGGGTTTATCAAGTGAGAAATCTGGACGGTCAAGCATTTCTTGAACAATAGGTCCTGTCATTTGGATATCGCCTGTCTCGAGTTTCATTTTGGTGACATCTGCTAATACTCTGGCAAGTGACTGGGGCCAGTTGAGGAGGCGATATTGATGATATGCAGCAACATAGTGTTGTTCTGCTTGACGAAGTAGGTCAGGTTTGGGATCTAATGAAGCTAGGGTTTCCAAAGCAGATGCCAAACGCAAATGAGCAAGTCCCAAATCCTTGTGAGTGGTGATGTGTTCTGCACTTTTCACAGCTCTACGAAGGTTCTTTATTGACTCGTTCAAGTAACTCCTTTTTGTTTCAATGTCTTGCGATATTGTAGCAAGATCCAACTGGGATTCGCCAAGGCAAAGTAGGGCTTCGGTTAGGAAGAGTACCTCTCCAATTTCAGCAAGAAGACTGGCAGCTTTTTCACCCCAACGAACAGCTTCAGTTAATAGTTCCTTACTCTCATTTTCATCGGATAATTTAGCTAGCCCTCTTGTAAATTCACAGCGAACTGAACTGACTTGACCAGTTACAAAGGGGTTATAGATGCCAGGAATGGAGATTTTTTCAACTTGATCACAGACATCTAATCCTTCTCGTATGTATTTCATAGTCAGTTTCTTATTGCCTAGACGCTCTGCAACCTCCATTAAATCGCAGAATGTTGCAGCCAGGTTTCCATATATCACCATGATTGTTTGGCCCCCTCGACCGTATTTGGGGGCTAGTGCAGATTCTAGGGCTTTCCTAAAATATTCTGCACATTTTAGTAGAACCTTCTCCCTTGCGGCTGCATCATCTTCTGGAATGAGATATTCCTTTTCACCATATGCTGATGCTAGATTATTGTATACTGTGGGTGCAACAACATAGTATTCGTTAGTTCCATTCCATAAGGCAATGCTTTGATTAGCCGACTCAAGACTTTCTGAGATAAGTCGTTCTTTTTCACTTATGTCTGAGGTGAATTCGATGAGAAGGGAGAGATTTACACATTGTCGCAGATAATCATTTGCCAGTAACTTTGTTATTCCAACCGTTTTATGAAATTTTATAGCGTTCTGCAAACTCTCTAGAGCATCATTGAGAAGTCTAATTCGTTGGTCTTGATCGGATTCATGGGAGCTTAGTACAAGATAATTGATTGCAAATGCAGAATGATAATTGCCTACAAGGTTCGTATCAATTTTTTCGAATCTTTCAATTTCAACGGATGCGTCAGAAAGGAAATTTTGCCCCTCCCGTAGTAGAGAAAGAATATCCTTTTTTTCTTCAAATAGTCTACAACGTGTAACAGCATATTCAGCTGCAACAATTAATAGATTGGTCTTATGGCGCAAACTGGGATCTTTAGGAGATTCTTTTACCCGAGACTCAGCTTCAGTCCACCATTCGTCCAAGATGTGAATGTGTTCTTGTTGCTTCTCCATAATCTTGAAATGTGCAATTGCTGCCAATCCCCAATCACAAAGAGTATCAAGTTTCACATTTAGATTATCACCTGAAGAGGGGAACTGGAGAAATGCTTCTCTCCAATTTTGTTCAGCTTTCCCTAGGAGGGCCCTTCTAAGTTCAAGTTCACGGACTTGTTCTGATGCAAAGAAGTGAGTTTTTCCCGTCCATCTTTTATTGAAAGCGTCACCAACAGTTGTACCTAAACGTTTGAAGGCGTCAGCAGCCAACTTACTTGCTTTCTCTGCATCTGCATAGGCTTTGCAAGAACTGCTGAATTCTCGAGCTATTCCGCCCATAACAGCTGCTGCATCCGCAGCTTTAGCAAACAAATGTCCTGCTTGTTCAAAGTTACCAGCATTAAAAGATGCTTTCCCCCGTTTTATGAACTCCGACACTGAACTCGTATGGGCACACATTAAATTCCCTTCTATTCAACGCATAAACGCACATTATGTGTTAAAGCGATAAGTCTTTTTGATTCTTGAATGATATTCTAAGGGTAAGTAGATTATGCTTCTTAATATCTTTGATGTCACTAGGATTCTAACTTCTCAGCATTTTATATGGCATTTCATTTACAAATCTTGAAATAAATAACAAAGTTAGCTTCGTTGAAAATGGAATATGGTTCAAGAATAGCTCTCAATTATTTTGGATAAAGCCATTCTAAGATGTGTCTTTTGCTGAGCTAAAACAATAGATTGAACGATATTTTGCTTGTTTAGGAAGAAAGGTTTCCTTGCATTGTAGACAGCCCATCATATATTCAGGTATCTGTGGATAGCTACCGCAGGTAACACAGTGAAATATTGTGCCAAGGTTCCGATAAGTATCTGGTTTTAGGGAAATCTTGCAATTTGGGCAAACCATCCCTTCAGAAGAAGAGAATTCATTAATAAAGCCTGTATAGTCGCAAACGAAATGTTCTAGACCTATTCCAGATTCTAGGGTTGATAGACCACACTTTGGACAAATAGCGTGCAGGACAATACCGTGTGCACCACAGCGTGGGCAATTTGCAATATTCCCACAGATTCGCCCCTTAAGTAGTCCTGCATTCATCATTGAGGTTAGTAGTTCACTTGTTTCTTTAGGAGATTTTCCAGTGAATTTTTCAGCATCTGGATATCTGTACCCGTCGTCCGCTGACCAAATAGGCCTAATTGGTTCCTGTGAATTGCTTACAAGCTTCATTATTTCCTGTACTTCAGGAAGTGACAGTATTTTTTCGCGATCCTGCTTACCTGTTTGTTGCACGATCAGGTCATATATTTCTGTAAGTATTTCTGGATTAATGTCATTTTTTGAAGCTAGATTTTGGATTATCTTTGCCATTGGAGCTTCGAATGTGCTTGAATGTTCCTCCGGTGATAGAAGAAGAGCGAAGAGGTTAGGTGGTAATACATAGGTAGCCCATGTTCGATCTTTAACTGTTATCGCTGAATATCCTTCATTGACTAGTGTCCTAGTTGTAAAAAGGACCATTGTTTCATCAGAATCTAGCCTAAGATCGGGTGGAATGGAGAATTTATAGATTGGTCCCATTTTGGCATCAAATTCAAGTAAAACTATACCCACGGGCATATATTCCGCCTCTCAGGCTCCATTAGTTCTTGATACCCCGACTACTTGATATTCTAGTAGTCATCTAGAAGAAGACGATTTATACATTTCAATCTTTTCATGCATTATCCTATTTATTTTCTGAATTTTTCAAGGGTATTTCCCATTTATGGTACGTCAAGTACGACAGAGCTAAATAACAGTCATAGGTATTCGATGGGTCATGGCTCGAATCACAGTTCTTGGAGGTTGTGGGACAGTTGGAAGTGTGGCTGTCAGAACATTAGTGGACCTTAACGATTTTTCTGAAATAGTAATTGGAGACATAGACCTACCTAAAGCGGATAGGATTGTGAAAGAGCTTGGAACTGACCGACTGTCAGCAAAGAAAGTAGATGCTCTTAATCCAAGGAGTATAAGAGAAGCTATCAAAGGCTCTGATGTCATATTGAATTGTATTGGTCCATTCTACAAATTTGGTCCTCCAATAGTAAAAGCAGCCATTGAAGCGAGAATCAACTATGTGGATATTTGTGATGATGTTGATGCTACCCAGGCTATCCTCAAAATGCATAACCAAGCAAAGATTGCAAATGTATCAGCATGTATTGGAATGGGCAGCTCACCCGGTGTAACAAACTTACTAGCCAAGTTCTGTGCAGATCAATTACTTGAGAAGGTTGATGCAATAGATATTATGCATTGCCATGGCGGAGAAGAGACTGAGGGTCCAGGTGTTATTGCTCATAGGATACATTCCATGTGCTCAGAGATTCCCATGTTTCTTGACGGAAAATATAAGGTAGTAAAATTCTTCGAGAAAGAAGGAATTGCTCTGCAGGAGGATGTTGGATTTCATTTAATAGGTAAGCATCGGGTGTATCCCTATCCACATCCAGAGACTATTACTCTGCCTAAGTACATTCCCTGCCAGCGTGTAACGAATAAGGGTACAGTTATTCCAGATGAATATTTTCAACTTATAATTGACATTGTGGAATTGGGAATGGTTGATGAAGAACCCTTGGAAGTAAAAGGGGTAAATATAGCACCCTTTGATTTTGTCATAGCCTATATTATTCAGCAGCGCGAAAAAATTCTGAGGGAAACCTCCTTTGGAGAGCAACGAGGATGTATAAGAACTGTCGTCTCTGGCAAAAGAAAAGGGAAAAACCAGATGTATGTATTCTCCTTGGCATCAAGGGGTCAAGCAATGGGAGAAGGAACAGGAATCCCAGCTGCATTTGGCGCAACACTGATGGAGAGAGGAAAAATCAAAGAAAAGGGTGTTTTGCCTCCAGAAGCTTGTATCAATCCGCTAGATTTTCTGAGTATTATGCAGGAATACCTTAAGTTGGAAAAGATAAGTGGAAAGGGCTCCCCATTGCTTATAGAATCCATTGATGCAGAAGGCAAGATTGAACATTTATCTCTTTAGAGAAATGATTGGGTGCTCCCAAAGCTTATTTCAGTAACAATGTAAATTTACATTGTTTTAGTATGTTTGAGGAGCTGCAACCATAATGGGAAAGGAAAGAAAGTACATCCTTGCCATCGATCATGGAACATCTGCCATGAAACCTGCCATCGTCTCAACTCATGGAGAGGTCATAGGTTGGGAAAGCGAGAAAACCTCACTAAAATTACAACAAGGGGGCGGTGCAGAACAAGACCCTGCAGAATGGTGGAATGCCTTCATTACCGCTGCTAAACGTCTAATTGAGAAGGATCTTGTTCCCATTGATGATATTGTTGCTGTCTGTAATTCTAGTCAATGGTCAGGTACAGTTGCTGTAGATTCTGCTGGAGAACATTTGATGAATGCAGTCATCTGGATGGACTCGCGTGGCGCGCCCTATGTCAAAAAGACACTGAAGGGGCTTCTAAAAATCAGCGGCTATCCAATACTTGATTTACTCCGCTGGCTTCGCAAAACTGGTGGTATACCCAGTCATAGTGGTAAGGATCCAATCGCCCATATCCTCTACATCAAGTATGAACATCCAAAAGTCTACGCTGACACCTACAAGTTTCTTGAGCCTACTGATTTCATCAATCTCAAATTAACAGGAGAATTTGCTTCCTCTTACGCATCAATTATGCTCTATTGGCTCACCAACACTCGGGATATAAACAACATCCACTACGACAATGGTCTAATCAATAGAATTGGAATAGAAAAAGACAAGCTACCACAACTACGGCAATCAACTGATATTTTGGGAACTATTTCAAAGAAGGTAGCAAGCACTCTCGGACTCAACCCTGATGTAAAAGTGATTGTAGGAGCACCAGACCTTCATTCTGCAATTATTGGCTCAGGCGCAGTCAGAGATTTTGAAGGACACGTCTATATTGGAACAAGTAGTTGGCTCATATGCCATGTCCCCTACAAAAAAACTGATATTTCTCACAACATGGCGTCTCTCCCATCAGCAATACCCGGACAATACTTCATTGCCAACGAACAAGAAACAGCTGGCGCCTGCCTTACATTCCTGCGTGATAACCTCTTCTATCCACAGGGAACACAAAAACATGGTAAACAAGAGGCGTATCAGGAATTCGACAAAATTGTTGAAGAAGTTCCCGCAGGAAGTCAAAAGATTATCTTCTGCCCTTGGCTTTATGGTGAACGAACACCTGTCGAGGATCATACAATACGGGGCGGATTCTATAACCTATCTCTCAATGCGGAACGTAAGCACCTAATTCGAGCTGTTTTTGAAGGAGTCGCCTTTAACAGTCGTTGGATTCTAGAAGCAGTCGAAAAATTCATCAAAAAACCAATGGATTATCTTAACATAATTGGTGGTGGTGCTCAATCGGACATCTGGTGCCAAATTTTTGCAGATGTCTTGAATAGAAAAATCCGGCAAGTTCATGATCCAATACAAGCAAATGCTCGTGGTGCCGCATTCATCGCTGCAGCTGGAATGGGCTATGTAACCTTTAACGAAATTCCACAGCTAATCAAAATATCAAAAGTCTTTGAACCTAATCCTAAGCATAAAGATATCTATGATGAACTTTATGCAGAGTTTTGTCATATTTATGAAAGGAACAAAGAGATTCACAAGCGACTAAACCAGTCCAGACTATTAGAATGAAAAGAAAAATGCCTCACTCCCTCTTGAGCAAGGCACTTAGAGGGAACAACACAATAGGATGGCTAGAAGTTATTCTAGAAACCGATGTGATAGCACTAAAGCCAATCCATTAATTCGTCAGCGGCTCGCAAAACCTGGTTAATGTATCGCTGCAATTCATCTGTTGTCAAATCAGTATCAGCAGTTTCTATTGCTATGGCCACATCCCGCTCATCATCGAGAGTGTACTTAACGCCATTATAAAGCCAACTTTCATAGAGTAATTTTTCGTAAAGTTCGTTGCGTTTAGCCTCTGTCACACCTTCACGTTTGGTAAGATTGAGTGGCGAATCACCACACAACGGGTCTATGGGATAGCCAACAACGGTTAGCCAGTTCATTTTCTCTGATAAGACAAAGTTAATGAGCATTTTTTCCCATTTGTCTGTTCTCCATCGTGACTGGATAAGGCGGTCAGTTTTTGGTGTGTATTTGATTTCGAGTTGGTCTAATAGTTTTTGCACTTCTTCAATTGTGAAAGTCATTTCATGATACCTTTTTGTGTTTTTAGCCAAACCTTCCAATCTGATTGGATTGTTGGTTAGCCTACTATTCTTGGTGACCCTTTATTAGGCTTTGTCATTTTTTCCTATTTGTTCACTTCTTCTTTGCCCTAAGCAGGTTTAGCCATTGTGTGCGGTCAAAGTAGACTTCGTTTCGGGATACCTTTCCATTTTTCAATTCGACAATGTCCAATCCGTATTCTTGGATTTTTGTGTCGCCGATTGGGATGGTAGCTCGCCATTTCAGGATAAAGCCATGATGCGTGGGGAAAACCTCGATTGTTTCCCATTTCCAATCGGGGTTGGCAGCAAGGAGCTTAGTAAAGTATGGTCGCAGTTTGGCGTGTCCACGGAGTCCTTGTGGATTGGCGGGATCAGAGTAGAAGGCATTTTCAGAATAAAACTCAAGTAGGGTATCTGGTCGGTTGCCAGTCCATGCAGGTAGCCATTTATTACAAAATTCAATGATACGATTTTCTTCTATCATCTAATCCCTCCTTTTAGCGAATCTGATATTTGCATTAATATATAATTTGAAGGGTAGGATAGCGAATTCTTGTTTTCACTGTTCGAATCTCATTCTTTTGGTGGTTGCGTCTTAGTCGGAGGATGTCGTAGATACCAGACTGCGCCAATTATAACAACGATGAGTAGGATTGTTGACCCTATTATGGTGATGATTAGGCTGAGTGAGATAGGGCTAAGTGACAGGGTGTAGACACCTAGAGCTGTTGTGGGGAGTGTGGTGTTGCGACCTGCAGAATCTATTGCAACAAGATAATAGGAGATATTGCTTCCAACCATTTCAGTTGAGGGAATGATTGCTTGATAATAGTCTCCCATAATATGCGTCATAACTAGGGTTTTCCAACTGTCTTCACTCCCAGGGAAGTAGTGGAGTTCTACTTGTTCAATATGATCATCATCTGTTGCAGTCGCATAGAGAATCAGGGGTGAATTTTGTGATGCCGTTATTGGGGGAATATGGGATAGGACAGGATTCTCCAAATCTTGTCTAGCAAAATAGATATCCTGATCATTTCCACGCCCGTCTGTCCAGACAATATAGAGTGTACCATCTGGACCTGTTCGCATTGTGAAATAGTCTCCGGGTCTAGAATAGGTGAGGGGAGTGCCTTCGCTGGTGATGCGAACATTTGGGTGGAATGTAGCGCCTCCATCATCTGAGTAGCTGTAATATATGTTCCATTGACCATTGCGAGCGTCCAACCATGCAACATGGATATTATCATCCTGATCTATTGTCATTTCGACCATTCGTTGCATACCAGTATCATCATCATTGACTTTTATTGGCGTGCTCCAATTGGTGCCTCCCGGAGTGGATTTGATCACATAGATATCCTTGTCATAGTATGTGCCAGCAGCATATGCCAAGTAGACATTACCATTGCTATCAGTTTTTACTACAGTAATGAGGGCGATTTCTCCTGAACCAGGAGGATTCACTTTATTCTGCGGCGACCAAGAAGCCCCGAAATCTGTTGAGCGGCGCATAAAGATAGTATCGAAGAGTCCTGAAGAAAGAGAATCATTAACTGTCGACAGATATAGCGTTCCATTTGGGGTACAGGTTATGTACGGAATTCCTCCCACATCCTCCCATGCCCCCAATATGGTAGTGGGTTGGAAAGTCGCTCCACCATCAGTAGATTTTGTAAACACAAGGTTCACGGTCGATGATGTGATAAAATGGTCCCAGGTGATGTAGATATTACCATCTTCATCGATGACAGCTGTTTCTTTGTCATCTAGATAGCCAACGGTGTCACTGGCCTGTACCGATGCCTGCCATGTTGTGCCGCCATTAATTGTTTTTGCGACTCCAATCCCTTCACTTGGACCATCATATTCAATCCAGACAAAATATGCATTATCTTGGTTATCAGTCACTAACCAAGGGTCTGATTGGTGATCTCCTGTGCCTAGAGGAGTCATCAGGATATTTAGACTAAAACTATTACCTTTATCTGTGGAGTAGGCAAAGCCAACTCTTCGACCAGGTCCATTATAAGTGTCTGCTTCCTTCCATCCAACAAGAATTCGACCAGTACTCAATACAGCTAGTGTTGGTTCGACCTGTTGTGGGTAACCTGAGAGACCATCAGTGACTCGCCTATTTAAGCCAAATCTGATATCGTCTGCCTGCATTGATGCCTGATTTACAACTAGCGGGTTTGGCGTAGTAACAGATGAATAGTTTGGTAGGACATCTATTGAAATACAAACTGGAGCAAGGAAAAGTTGAACAGCTAGAAGAAATGAGAAAAAGAGGAAGCGAGAAGATGCCTTAATCAAATTCACTATCACCGCTGTTCCTCACTGGATTCTTGATAAATAGTTAACTATCTAGGTAACAGTTTGATGATGCAGTGATAAGACCGTAAAGGAGAAAAGAGTCCCCACGATTCTTTCCAAAACTAGTAACCTAAGGTGAATTATCTATGGATGAGAAAGAAAAAATGATTCTGGATGCTTTGAAAAAAGCAAAGAAGCCTATGAGACCTGGAGAAATTGCAGAAGCCACAGGATTATCAAAGGATGAGGTTTCAAAGATTATTAAGAATCTAAACAAACAGGGACTGGTAGATTCTCCAAAAAGGTGCTTCTGGGCACCAACTTAAATTCTTTATTTACCGCTCAGACCTTGACATTAAGGGATAATCTGATGCTTTAACCAGAAGGGGGTTCATATTTGGTATGTCGCCTCACACAGAAATGTCTCCTGAAGAACTCGATCAATTCCTAGTTTGTGCTCGTGTTGGGCATCTCGGCATCATAATTGAAGAAGAGCCCTATATTTTTCCGGTTGGTTTTGCATACACTGACAGAAAAATCATCATTCACACCTGTGGTACAGGGCTGAAGATGAGAGGTCTTAATGAAAATCCAAATGTATGCTTCGAAGTGGACGAATCAATCTCAGATGGGTCAATGTACAAGAGTGTCATTAT
>JABXGU010000230.1 GCA_016550415.1 archaeon
ACCCGTATCAGGACGTGGATGACCAGTACTCGATATTCAGGGCTAGTTTTCTCCAAAACCTTCATAGTGTCCGGTAATTCATCGGTATTAGGCATCCAATACGGTTTCGAAAACACCGACCTGAAGCGTACTCACAAGGTAAAAATCCAACAGGGAAGCTTTGTCGGAGTCTGGGATCATCTTCATGTGCTCCCATTGAAAGATGGGTTACTCCGAGAGGAATTCATTGAAGATGAATTCTTTGCATCAGATCGTGAAATTCCAAAGAAAGGTGAAGAATGGGCAGAAACATGGTACTGCCAAGAATTACCCCATAAGGGTGAAGTCGTAGCAGTTTTGGTTCCTCCATCGCTTGTGTCCGAAGCAAAAGGTTTCGCGTTCATAGACTTCCAACTCAAGGTCCCTCCAATTGCTCCCAAGACGAAAATTTTCTTGCCTCCCATTTATTTAGTTACAGGAATGGGTTCATGGCGACACATTCGACGTCTCTGGCACTACTACTACTCGGAAGAACCCCGGAAAGCATTACAAACAGAGCTGGAACCATATCGAGCCATTGATATCCGAACCAAAGACTATCCCTTACTCCATGAAGCTAAATCCGAGTTATCGATTCCATTGCAGATTCGGCACCTTGTCTATCGTCCACTCCTAGGAACCCTACGCTTTTCATCACCAAAAGGGTGGCAAATAACTCCCAAGAGTATGAAATTCAAAGACCTCAAACGGGGAAACCCCTTGTCTCTTTCAATCCAGCTACGAACAATGAAAAAAGAACTCACTGAACCTCAAGTTCTCCCCCTTACAGCTCATGTTAAAACAAAACTGCAAACCACGACCTTCAAGATTCCCATAATCTTGCATCGAAAGTCAGGCAAAGTGATCATCACTCAAGAAACAGAACACGACCATCAACTTTACACTATAGATAATGGAAAATTCATCCTCAAAGTTGCACCAAGATTTGCGGGTAGTGTGATTGCTTGGATAAACAAGGAAACAGGAACAAATTACCTGGAATCAAACTTTCCCAAGGCAGGGCCAAGAGTCTGGTTTAATCCATGGTATGGTGGAATCCGCTTTGACCCATTTGCAGCGGATCAACCTGGATGGTTTCAAACAAAACTCGATCGAGAACGCTGGACACTCAGTGAAATTCGTCGCCATGACTGGCAAGGTATAGCCTTGAATGTGCGTCCGGACAAAGTCGAGAAAAAATTACGGGACTTGGAATTACAGCTCCAGATTTTAACACAGCCCCACAGTAACCTCATCGCCTGTATTGGACAGGTTATCAATCAGACCCATGCCCCCCGACAAATCAAACACCGCTTTCAGATCGCCATCCCATCAAATAAGACCACTCCAAACCTCAGAACGGTTATCCCTCGGGCAACCACTGAATATCGTCGGAACCGCGTGAACACGCATGCATGGCCAACAACAACGAAACCCTATCTCGGTATAGAAAATGGACCTGATGATGCGACACTAATGTTCGTGCAAAAACTGAATCCAACCACAGAGCTGTTTCTAGCGGACCTGAATCCGGAAATCATCTTATTTCAAACCGAAGAATTAATCGATATTGAACCAAAGGAAACTGTAGAACGAACTGGGTATCTTGTCGCAACTCAATTGCCCTGGGATCAAGCAAAAGCTTATGCAGCACTTTCGAAGCTTCAAATCTGACTTTAGAACATGCTTCTACTCTGATTTCATCTGCTCAAGTGAATAGAAGTTATACCACCTTTCGATAGTAAGTCCCATGCGCCTTTCTGCTTTCAGATCATAGGGAGGTTTTGGTCCTTGGTCTTTTGTTTGTAGCACTTCGCTGAGCGACCGTCCTTTGGAGAGTTGTTGCTTTATCCATGTTTCAAGTTCACGAAAATAGGTAAGTTGCGTTTGGATTTCATCTTTATCACAAAGAGGTCCATGACCTGGAACAATCGTCTCAACTGGCATTTCAAGAATTCTTTCGAAGGCTTTCATCCATTCAATTGGATTGTTTGTCTGGTCACCAGCATAGGGATATTCTTGACAAAAAACAAGATCCCCCGCAAAAAGGACTCGTTCTGGAATGCAGAAGACTGTTGAATGTCCAGCTGTGTGACCCCCGGTATGACGAATCTCAATCTCCCTGTTATCACCAAGATAGTAAGAATCGGTAAAGGTGTGCGTGGGTGTAATGATGTGGATATTTTCAAGTTGTTGGCTGAATTCAGGTTCGGTCTTGGCGTAGAATTGTCGCATTTCCTCCATACCCTTGGGAGACCAATTACCATTGAGAAGGTCAGGATATAAGTCGACCATTCGCGATGAAGCTATAAGCGGGTAATGTTGAAATTCTTGCGCCCCAAAGACATGATCGGAATGATAGTG
>JABXGU010000231.1 GCA_016550415.1 archaeon
GAAGAGGGGCTTAACGACTACATCTTTGAACTGACGAAATGCACGGAGTGCATCGCGCGCATATTGAGTAACTACTGTTCGGGGAACAGGGAGTCCTTTCAAATCCAGTAATCTTAGTGTGTAATATTTGTCTACAGACTTCTCAATTGCTCCGGGTCGATTCATTATCGGAATACCCAATCGTTCAAGGCAGTGTAGTGTATCCATCCTGAGGATTACCTGTTCCAGTGATCCACCTGGCACGGCGCGGGTGAAAATACCATCCAATTTAGTTAGATCATGTTTCTGAAACTGTACATGTGGTTTAGTGTCACCCACGCGTACTATTGTCTCAGTGACATCGAAAATTATGCATTCAACATCTCTTTTCCGGATAGCAGCAGCTAACCGGCTTGTTTCCCATCCTTCAGGTTCCGCTGATGCGATTCCCACCTTTTTGATTATCTTTGTCAGCTTACGCATCATTGTCACCTCCGGAAGATGTCACGATCGGGATCACGAACTAACTCCTGGGCAGAGGCTTCAGAATGTTGGTAGGGATAACCTCGAATTATTACAACAGCAATGCCTTCATCAGCTTCGCCCATTAATAATTCCGCTGCTGATGCCAGCTCATCAGCTACTGCCACTGATGTCGTGCGAAGTTCATAGCCAAATAGATCCGAGTGTCCTACATAGTCCTTTATTGGAGCTAGACCTGATGTACCAATGGCTACATTGATGGCACCATTCCGGAATGGTCGACCATGTGTATCAGAAATTATTATTGCAGTATCAACCTTGAAGGCTGCCTGAATTTCTTTTCGAATTAGGAGTGCAGAATTATCTGGGTCCTTAGGAAGGAGTGTTACGAAATCATTACCAGGAACATTTGATGAATCGACGCCTGCATTTGCGCAGATCAAACCGTGATGTGTCTCAACGATAAGGTGACCTTGCTCTGCTCGAACAACCTGCTTTGATTCTTTCAAGATGACTTCTACGAGTTCAGGACGTTTTCCCAATTGTTTTGCCAACGTTTCTGCTTGAGAAGAAGGAACAATATCCCCTAAATTCACAACTTGGCCTTCAGCGCGTGAGATTATAGTTTGTGCCACTACGAGGATGTCGCCGTTTACGAGTTTGAGGTTTGTTTGACGACAAGCTGTAACGATTCGCTTACCCACATTGTCCCCTTTTTGGATAATCCCCAATTCCAGTAGGGGGACAATTCTAATGGAAAATGATGATGAAGCTGGTTGTGATGACATGGCATTAGTCGCCTCGGCAATTTGGGTTTGACGCTTAATAGTCTGCCGACGAAAACAGTTCAGTAAAAGCAAAGTTATAAAGAAGGAAGAATAATTCCGGTTGCTATTAGCAGATTAATCCCATTATGGAGAGCACAACAAATGGTTGAGTTCGAGAAGTTTCACATACAACAAGGTCGACTGGTAAAAGTGCCATCAACCCTCTACAAGGAATTTGGGGAGGGCGATTGTTACTTAGTCGATACAGGAACTATCATGTATCTCTGGATAGGCAAGAATTCCACACCTGATGAAAAATTCATTGGTGCCTTGACCTCAACCCAACGTAGCAAAGGCAGGGCTACTCACCAGCTTATTACCATTGAACAGGGAGAAGAGCCAAAAGAATTTCTTAATCTCTTTGGAGGTCAAATAAAAATCACAAAATTTGATACAGAGGGCATTCTCCAGCGAGTAGCCTTAAAGCAACGAGAATTCAAACTTTTTCGGGTTCACATTGAGGGAGAATCAAACCTATTCTTTGAGGTTCCACGCGAAAAAGCCTCACTGGCTTCCGATGATGTCTTCCTACTTGACACTTTTAACAAAATTTTCATCTGGCAAGGAAAGGATTCAACAGAGCAAGAAAAAACGACTGCCAGATTCATTGCACAGCAATATGATACAGAACGAATAGGTACCCAAGAGATTGTTCCCATTTTAGAGGGTCAAGAAACCCAGGAATTCCTCAAAGCCCTCAAATAGCTGTGCATATCAACAAGCGTAACAATGCTTGTTACTTAGATGCCAGCAATTTGAACAATTAACTTATTTATTTGCTTCAGCTAAAAGAAGGCTGATGAATTCCCCTAATCTACCTGTCTTCTGAATTGCGCTAATGAGTTGGACCTCATGTAATTCCTTTTTTGGAAGTATGGGATTCTCCCGTACTACAGATAATTCGATAAGTAATTCATAAAGACGCTGAATCTCTAAACGATCGATTTGATTGGCGAACCGTTCGAGAAGGAGGAATACATCGTCCAATTCAATCTTTGCAAGATGATGGAAATCGTTAGCCACTTGCTGTGTTTTTACATATGTCATAGCCAGCTGTAGAAGCTGAGTTTGGAGGGTAGTGTCTGTTATAGTTAATACACTCCCTTGTAGAGTTGTCACTATCTAGACACCCCCGATGTGTGCAAAGGGCGCTATTTTCTGTTCATCAGAGTCGACACGGATTCGAACACCGTCTGGAGTCTCTTCGACTGTAATCTGTCCAGTGGGACCACAATTTTCTCGGATCAATTCAATGAGCAAGCTGCCAATAGCTCCGATTTCTCTGAGATGTTCATTGTCTGTTTCAGACGTTATTTCTAAATTGATTGGGGAAGAGTCAAATCTGCTTGACTTCCAACTGATTTCTTCAACTAATGCCATTTCTATTCTCCACCTCTTCTGCCTGTGAATGGGATGTGAAATTACCCGTGTTCAGAACCGTTTTCAATTTTGGCCCGAAAAAAAAGTAGTTCTTTTAGAATGGTTCTGGTGATGGTGCCCAAGGGCTCATTCGATATTCACATCCATGTTTTTCCGCGTAGCAGAATCCTTCGCAGACCTGAATCCTAAAGATAGAATGGTCTCGGGGTTTTATATAGAAATGTTTGTAATACTTGAACCAACCGATATAACCGCCTACTTCTCAAATAAAACAGTAAAAGGCTTATTTTAATAAAAAGAATCTCTATTTAGTGTAATATTACACATTGGAGAATAGCTACAGTTTTTATTTTTATGGAATTTCGTCAAAAGGAAAATTTATGTGGAAAGAAGTTTCTTTCTGTCAACAGCTAAGATGATGCAGATGACCTCGGAGGCGACATCCCTCATTGGCTCAGTCAAAGAACAAATCCACCAGAATATGGATCCCTCCGCCAAACGCACAGACATCGACTTGTTGCTTGATAATTTAGAGATATATGCAAAACGGGTTACTGGTTTGCCCTTAACCGAAGAGGAGCAGTATGTGGAAGCGCACCGACACTTTGGAGGATTGGTGGCTGTTCCTCAGCAGCGCGTATTCGAATCGCTACTGCGGCGACTGCGAGTTATTCTCAGATTTCGAATTACATCTTATGAAAAAGTAACTCGAGATTTGCTTTATGGGTTGTTCCCTAAGTATGCTGACCCATTGACTAGTCGTGAGGTGCGTCTTCTTGCCCTGTTCCACAATCAACCAAAGGCTTCACCAGTGAGAATAGCCAAGGACCTTGGCATTAGTGTGCCAACTGTTCGAAAACTTGTGTTGAAGTTACAGGAAAATGTAGGGTTGCGTTTTGCAAACCTCGTCGATTGGCGGCGGTTCAAGTTACGTCAAATTAACATTCTCTTTGAAACAAGAAACGTTGAAGCCTCCCGGCAATTGGAGGAATTGCTGCAAAGTGAGATGTCAACCTATAATACCTCAGCTGTTTTTGATACAACATATAAACGAGGTTATGCTGGATTCATGATTCCAGATCAAAGTAAACCGCTTCAATTATTTCAACAGCAGATTGCTGCATTGAACGATGTTTTTTTCGAGACAGCTCAGGTACATGATGTCAATAAGTCCAGTGTGACCATTTGTTTTGATCACTTTGATTTTGAAACTGGAGATTGGTTGATTGAAAGAGATGTTATGACCATTGGATTGCTTAATTTTGTGGAGGAGCACTGGGAGGTTTTGCCAAAGCCGCGTATATTGAAAATGAAGGACTCAAGACCTTTTGACCGGTTGGATTACTACTTGGCAACTTTGCTGCAAGGTGATGGACGGGCTAGGATGAAGAGAATAACTGAGCAGCTAAAGAGACTGGGAATTGAGGCGCCTCGTACTACTATTTCAACGCGAAAAAGTCAATTATTTCGTGAGAAGACTTTGTTACCCTATGTGGTTTTTGATTCGCCATTGCTGCCAATCTTTGTTACTTTCGCGATTCGATGTGATGCGAAGCTGGCTAAGCGTTTAGTAGTTTCAGTTGCTCAGATGCCTTTCACTTATTCCTATATTTCAGATGTAGGCTGTATTGTTAATGTTAAAGTTCCGATGAAAAGTCTGGGCGCGATTATCCATTTGCTTTCATTGGTGCGAGAAGAGGAAGGAGCAACGGATATCCTGCAAATCCAACAGTTCAAGAATTTAGGTTCTGCTAGCCGGGCACGCTTTGGACCTAAGTGGAATGGCAAGTATTGGAATTGGTCAGAGGAGGAATTTTCTTTGCCATCCCTAGGCTTGGAGTACTAGCTGGGATCTTTCCACTATATCATTACAGAATAGTGAATATCCTCCTCTGCGAAAGCCTTTTGATTGACCAAGTTCCTTTGCAAGGGTCGCCTTTCGTTTTTTATGAGGTGTTTAGTTATTCCGTCCATTCCTGCTTGTCGTGAAGGTGATTTCGTCGAAACGAAGGAGGGCTTATTCTTTGATGTGAAAGGCTTGGTGCATCCTCCTGATCGTGTGATTGCCTTTTTACGATATTTTCCATCACCTACGGGTAAACGGAGATGTAAAGGCCGCAATTATGGAAAAGTCTACCATCTATCTGAGCGCTTTGATATGCTTCGACAGAATTATCCTCATTATCTCTATCATGATGCTGTTTTTGGGCGAGAGTTGCAGGGTGTTCCTGAGCAATATATTGAGCAAATTTATCGCCCATCTGAAGCTTTGGCTTATCTGAATATTTCCACCGAGTTGGACGCGTTACAGCAGGATGTAGTCACATTTGCACAATTGGTACAGAAGGCAGCTCGTATTCCACTTGAAGCATTGGGGATATCTGGAAGTGTACTTGTGAATTTGCATGGACCTACATCAGATATTGATCTTATTGTGTACGGTCGGAAGGCAGGACGAGATGTACAGCTTGCTTTGCGTCGGTCTCATCTTAATCCTGAAGACGGCATTGCAGGTTACCGTTTGGATACATATCGGCCTGTTTACAATTTAAGATGGAGTGCAAGTGGTATACCCATAGAGACTATGATTCTGGTTGATGGACTAAAGTCAATGCATGGTATCTTTGGTGGGCACCACTATTTTGTACGGGCTGTTCTAGATTGGGAGGAGATTCAACAGAAGTACGGTGATCGAACCTATAAGCAAATCGGATACGCTCGTGCCCGCTGCCGCATCACAAGGCACAGAGATAGCTTGTTTACACCCTGCCGTTACGAAGTTGACAATGTGCAACTTCTGGATGGTTCCGTTGGTGATGATGCCATTGAGATAGTAAGCTTCCGAGGACGCTTCTGTGAGCAAGCCAAGCAAGATGAAGAAGTTATTGTTCAAGGCACCGTTGAAGAAGTGCGAAAACAAAAGGAACGTTGGACTCGATTCCTGCTAGGAGATAACCCCCAAGATATTTTATTACCTGCCAAACTGATTTGACCTGATAACTGGTGGATATCTCGTGATGCGCAAACCGAAGGATAAAGATATCATAGAAACAAAAGAGAGACTTTTGTTTTCTGTAGTTGGATATCTTCACCCACAAGATAGCTATACTGCCTACTTGAAATATCGTCCAGAAAAGGAGGGGCGATGGAAAAGAGATGGATTACGATACCGTCGTATGATGGAAGCCTATAGTGTGGAAGAAATGGTGGATAGCACA
>JABXGU010000232.1 GCA_016550415.1 archaeon
ATTCTTCTTGAGATCCTTATCTGTATGCCAATCTTCCTTGTAGCTAGCTATCTATTCCTAAAATTGGTTGACTTGATAAGTGCCCGTTTGGGATTGTTACTCCGCTACCTAGCTTTTCCTGGTGTCGTACTTCACGAGGTGTGTCATGACCTAATGTGTCGTGCAACAGGTGTTCCTGTGATTGGACATCATATTATCATTCGTCGACAAGGTGTAGAGGGTGGTGTTAGAATAGATACAAGTAGAGTCCATAGCTTCACAAATGGGCTATTGATCTGTTTCGCTCCTCTTTTCTTACTCTCCCTTGCTCTCTATTTCCTTATCGCCTTCTGGGCTATTGCTCCCATGCATGAGATATTGAAATTCTACTTTGCCTATTGTTTCTTCGTCGGGTTATCCCCAAGTAAAGCTGATTTGCATGTCCTCACTAGCATAGCTCGCCGAATGCCTAGTCAAACCCTTCTAGAGGTCGGACTAATCACTCTTCCCTTTCTTTTAGTCTATGGATACCTTCTGGTCTGTTCAATATTAGGTTCTCCCTTTTCCCTGTGGCTTTTCGTGATTGTCCTCATCATCGGTTCCCTAATGGCATACTTGGTTTGGCACGAGATTCGACCCCACCGAAATCCATAAAAAGCAACCAAATTCGGCTCACGACTCGTTAGAACCAGTAGTTACCAAACAGGGTGACAATTAATGTTGAAGGATGTGAAGGGACTCGGTCCAAAAAGCCTCCAAAAACTTCAGACTGCAGGTATTCTTACACTTGAAGCCTTGGCAATTCAAGATCCCTCGGTCATGTCTGATCGTACTGGAATTCCTGAAGGCACAGGAACTCGTTTCATCAATCAAGCACGCTTGATGCTTAAGGAAAAAATGGCTTTAGATTTCATTCCTGGCAGTATCGCATCTCGTGTGCTAGATGTACCAGTATTCTCAACTGGTGTTGCTGGGCTCGATGGAATATTGGGTGGAGGGCTCCGTCCAGGTGCAATCTATGAATTTGTTGGTCCAGCTCGCTCAGGGAAGACGACTCTTTGTAGTCAGTGCTGTGTTACAGTTCAACTTCCACCAGAAGGTCAGAAAATAACTGTTGGGAAGGACCAAGACTATCTTGTTCGTGGACGTGGTGGACCAGCCATTTGGCTTGACACAGAGAAAACCTTCCGCCCTAATCGTGTATCTCGAATCGCTGAGCGCTTTGGTCTTGACCCAAAGATTGCCGTTGAAAGTATAAGCTACGTTAAGGTTGTAAACGCACATCATATGCGTTGGCTGGTTGAAGAGAGACTCCCATTTGTCCTCGATGCTACCCACGCCAAACTCATCATAGTTGATAGTCTCATACGCCATTTTGGAGCAGAATTCATTGGCAGAGAAACCTTGGCAAAACGTCAACAAATCATCAGTCGGCTTCTACAAGTACTCATTGAATACGCCGATGCTTATGATGCGACAGTAATATACACTAACCAAATTCGAGCCAACCCCACTCCCTATGGAGGACCCACCAAAGAGGCTGGTGGCAATATCCTTGCTTATGGGTCAACATACCGCATCCGGCTTAAGCCAATGAAGGGTGAAGAACGGCAGGCTACTGTCCGTGATGCCCCCGATTTACCAGAAGAGGAAGCAACCTACTTTCTCACAGACATCGGACTTATCGACAAACCTGACATAAGCATCAATGCTGACGAATCTGAAAGTGATAAAGGTGAAGATCAGTGAAACATCCAACCAGACTTTCTTTTATTCTCAGCAGAAAAAATCCAGTTTTCCTACCAACAATCATTCTCCTACTCATTATCTCAGCAAGTCATCTTCCTCTGACTCAAGGAAAATCAATAACAGACCCTTACAATATGACACGCATCTATTCTCTGGATATTTCCACTCATTATGGTAACACTACTACCCATATCTTCGGAACACAATTCGTAACATTTGCTTCCCAAGATCCAAACTCAATATACGGGTACATTTCCTGGAATCTAACATGGGATGAAGGAATTACCTGGAGTTTCTTCAATATCACCCATGTCTTCGACTTGAATCGGACCTATGAAATTGCTGGTGTATCCTTATTCACTGCATGGTGGATTGACCCTTCTATCGACCTTGGTGACAGTGTATCCATTGATGGAGATGCTCCTGCCACTGACCAATTAATCCGCTCTGCACCCTTTCAGGTAACCGATTTAGTATCATACACAACAGATAATCAATGCTTCATATGCTGGGTTCTAATCTACGAGACAGCCTCCGGACAACAGGAATCATTCTACTATGAACGAATGACTGGTGTACTTGTTGCAGCACAGTCAGTGTCTTCAAATCAAGGCTCCACGTTTCATCAAATCCACCTTGAACTGGAAGCAACAACCCCCTTGCTTCCACAAGCAGACCCATTTGCCAATCTTTGGTTTTCCTATGGCAGTTTCATTGCTTCACTAGCTCTAGCCACAATATCCGCAATAGGAGCATATCACCTTCTCAAACGTGCAGGTCGTCGAAGTACAGATCAAATGTTTGGTCTGAAATCAAGCAAAAGGCTTAAAAAATAATCAAAAACCCCGCCACCGCGCCCATCAAAGGAGGAATACAAACTTGCCCAAACTTCTCACATTTGCCAGACGTACATCCCTACTAGGGTTTGCATGTCTTGCACTCCTGTTGTTACCCAGTTTATCCACATTACTATCTTCCATGCCCCCAAGAGATACCCTCTGGTCCTCTGGCTCCTCCTTGGTGTACGACGAGGAATATTTGCCCCTTTTGTCAACCTTGTCAAATCCTTCCATTCTCCATCCCAGGGGATCAATTACGCCACCCTGGCCCCTTTCAATTCCTACACCTTCGTCTGGTTTAGCCAAACTTGTCCTCATTTATGGTGATTACATTGGCGAGTTCGGTCAAGAGCAGACGGAGGTGTGGGAGGGGCTACTTAATGAGTTAGGCTATGATACGACATCCTGCCATATTGCCAGCTTACAGGTGCCTTCTGATGCAGATTTACTCCTTGTCTTACCAAGTGTAGGGACACACAGCACAGACTTTGGTGTCACAATTAATCAGGCTCAAGCCATCAGCAATACTGGTCTGCCTGTTCTACTTATTGGATATGCTCATGAAGTCCTAGATCGTCTATGGGACTTTGACCCGGTGACAGATTTCATCCCCTGCTCTGAACGCTATCTTTGGCCTTCTGATTCTTTAGTCCAAATATTTAACGCTCCATACACTATCCCCATCGATAATGAACGTCTGGATATCTATGCTGACCATGTAACCTATGATGCATACAAAGTATCTCGTTTACCTGCATCTACGAGTGTTCTTGGAAGCAATATTGGGCAGACTGGTGCCCAACTCCTCTGGTTTTACGCTTATACAGAAAACACTCAACTCTACTATTGGGGCTTAGATCAAACAGTCCATCTCAATGATGATGGAAAGCAGCTTATGGAAAATCTTCTCCACTGGTTCCTCCGTTCTAGTTTGGCTGAACGTTTGGGTGCAACTCTCGCTAGTTGGCAGCTAGCCATGCCCGAACAAAGTAATTATTGGGCTGTTCAAGGGGCTGGTGGATTTAGATACCCCTTGGAGCCCTCCATTGCCTTTACCTATTATGTTAGTGACCTTGTAGCCACTCATTCACTATCAGTTAATGTATCAGCCTTCGGTGGTTGGCTGCTAAATACATGCTATAACTCCACACTTGGCTTTTTTGAAGATCTATCTAGTATGCAACTACAGGATCGCTGTGTAACAACCGGAATGAGTGTTTTATCCCTTGCAGCTCTTAATCAACTGGATGATCTCGAAACAGAGGTCGTGGGCGATTATCTAGCAGACTGTCAAGACTCGATAACTGGGGGATTTTTCCAAGAGGTAGGTTCATCCAAAACAAATCTAGAAGCCACCTATTTTGCCCTCAGCG
>JABXGU010000233.1 GCA_016550415.1 archaeon
CAACACCTTTTTGCACAATCTCTTCTTCATCTAAAATTAGCTTTTCACAGAATTCTAGTACCTCATCTGTGAATGATCCACTCGAACCAATTTTTCTTACGAATGCGACAACACTTGCTCTTCGTTTCCACATATTTTCTGATCGATTCCATTCTCTTAGTAGCTTCAAGGTTTCTTCACGATATTTAAGAATTAATGGCTGTAGGACACGGAGGCATAACCAGTCTACTGATGCCCAATTGTTAAGGTAATCTGCAACCTCATCAAAAAGATCAAAGTGACTGGGATTTAAGGTCTTGGCGCTGAGTTCTATGAGAGTGTCAGCAATGGTTGCTTGTTCGAAATTGCCAGACTTGAATAGCATTTTTGCCAAGTCAAGTTTTTCCCTAAAACTCAATTGCTGAAATTGGCTCATATGCCTTTTAATCAGCTTCCTAATTATTGGAGTTCTAATTCCATAAGCTGTAAGTTCTGAACTCTTATGCTGCTCTTTGAACCATTTAAGTCTGGATTCTAATGCTGGTTCACTTTCAACAAGTGTCTCCAGTTGCTTAACCAACTCTGAGTGCAATTCCTGTAATTGCATTTCATGTTCAGACATGGTTGGTTTCAAGGTATGTCTCTCCTTGACTAAGGGAAGGCTCCGACTTTGAAGTTATTAGCTATTTTCTTCTTATCCCTTTTTGATGATAGGGTATTCTTTTCTATAACAGGGAGAGTTCATCTATACGGGGTTAAGTATGGTAGGTCTTCCCTTTGTACAGACAAGTGTATTTGTTGATACACGATATACCTTTGGAGGAAACCAACTGGCGACGTTTTGGGAAACAAAGGCCAATGCGAAACTCAGTGATTCCGAGATGCAAGGTATTGCCCTTGAGATGAACTTCTCGGAAACTACATTCATCAATTCGTCGAAAATGAAAGATTGCACCACGAAGGTTCGTATTTTTACTCCTGCAAAAGAAATCCCATTTGCTGGTCATCCGACCCTTGGAACTGCTTATGTTCTTAAACAAAAGGGATTGATTGAGTCGACAGCTAGTACAGTTACATTAGAACTTGGTATTGGCGCTATTGATGTCCAATATATTTCTGAAGATATCATCCGAATGTCACAACCACAACCCAAATTCCTCTTGGAGTGGAAGGACAAGACTGGTGTTGCCAAGGCTGTGAACCTCTCCAAGACAGACATAAACGAAGATTATCCAATGCAGTTTGTAGCCACTGGTACTCCCTTTCTTATTGTACCATTAAACTCAATTACAGCGGTACAGTCTGCTGAACCAAATTCCTCTCTGATTCTTGAATTACTTAAGGGTCAACCTTCAGGAAAAATCCTCGTCTTCAGCACCCAAACCATAAATGAAGATTCGGATGTTCATGTTAGAATGTTTGCTCCCGATGTGGGTGTTCTAGAAGACCCTGCAACTGGAAGTGCAGCTGGTCCCATAGCCGCTTACTTAGAATATTACAATGTCCTAACAAGAAAAACCAAAGGCTCGCGCATTCTCATCGAGCAGGGCTATGAAATAAAGAGGCCAAGCCAACTGGTCTCCGAAGTTATTTGGGGCAAAGAAATTGAGAAGGTTTTGGTTTCTGGGCTAGTCAAACTAGTTGCTGATGGCACATTCTATCTATAATGAAATATAATACTTGTAGTGTTCTAAACTGTCTCGTTGAGTTGACTGGGCGTGTTGGATTCTATCACCTATCCGCCAGATTCTACTCAGCTTTGTGCTGAGCTCCAGCAATACTTAATCAACCTCTTTGGCGAGACACGCACAGCATCTCTAGCTTCTGCCCTTCGTCAACCAGGACCATATTTTTTCCTTCGCACAAACACACTCCGAACTACTAACGAGGAACTCATAAACTCACTTTCTGAGGATGGTATACAGGCTCACATCTATGACCCAGCCCTTAACGCCGTGGCTATCCCTATCAGACAAGCCCCTCCTGTGCCCCAATACAGCCAAATTGTGGTCGCTGATAAACCGAGTAGTGAGAACGTATTACTTGGTAGTCATCTCTACCGCCCAGGAGTTCTTAGAACAGACAGGTTCCGGGAAGGTGACCCAGTTACCATCGTCAATCCACAGGGTCACATTGTAGGTAGTGGTATCGGTGCAGGGGATAGTGCAGACTTACAAGCACAGAAAAAGGGCATCTTCGTGAGAGTAACTTATCCCTTCTACGAACTTCCTAGTCTTACAGATCTTGCTGCAAATAAAGCAGGTCTATTCTACTCTCAATCGTTACCTGCTATGTTAGTGGCTCCTATTCTCAATCCCCAACCGGAAGAGACAATTATTGACTTCTGTGCCGCTCCTGGCGGCAAAACTACCCATATTGCCCAATTGACACAGAATCGCTGTCGCCTTATTGCAGTTGATCGGTCAGAAGGACGATTATCTAGATTAGTAGCAGAAGCAAAACGGTTGGGAGTGACATGTGTGGAGACTTATGTAGGACGGGCAAACAAGTTTTGTGTCCAACATCCAGAACTCAAGGCAGACCGTGTCATTGTGGATCCTCCCTGTACAGCTTTAGGAGTTCGTCCGAAGCTTTATGACTTGACAACTTTTCCCCGTATTCGCAGCACTGCTTCCTATCAGCGGATGCTGCTTGATTCAGCGATTGAGGCATTACGGTCAGGCGGCATCCTAGTTTACTCCACTTGTACACTAACTGTTGAGGAAAATGAGCATAACATCCAGTATCTAATTGATTCAAAGGGTTTCACACTTGAACCTCAAAACCCATACCTTGGTGATGGCGGCATCAAAGGTAATCAGTCTTTAAAGAAAATGGTACAACGATTCTATCCTGACCGACACAATTTGCCGGGCTACTTCATAGCCAAACTTCGCAAACCGGTCAAGTCAAGTTCGTAAGCTCCAGCCTTCTTCGCCAATGAGAGGGACAAATGCTACCGCCATCAGTTTTCGTTTTTCTACTTTGTTTTTCGCAATCTTCTTTACGAGAATCAAATCTTGCCAATAATGATTGCGACCTACCGGAATGAGCATAGAACCCCCCCTTACCAGTTGGTCAATAAGAGATTGAGGGGTTCCAGGTGATGCAGCTGCCACCATTATACGATCAAATGGAGCCTTAGGTGGATATCCTACTGTGCCATCTCCGAGAATGACTGTGACCCTGTCACCATACCCTGCTGTTTCTAAGTTACTTTTGGCAAATTTCACAAGTTTGGGCAATCGTTCGACTGTAAAAACATGTCCTGTTACTGGCTTACCTGTTGGCGAAACAATTTCTGCACACAAAGCTGCATGGTAGCCTGACCCTCCACCAACCTCCAAAACCTTAAGTCCCTCTTTCAGATTGAGGAGTTCAAGATAGATAAGACACATATGAATTGCAGAAATCGTCTGCCCTTCACCGATTGGGAGGGGAGTGTCGATATACGCATCTCTACGGAGATGATCTGGTAAAAATTCTTCACGAGGAACCGCTTTGTATGCCCGGATGGTTTCCTCATCTGACACCGTCCCTGAGGAAATAAGACGCTTTAGTGTTGCCTCCCTATCCTTCTCCAGTTTATCTGACAACTCTGTTGGCGTAAAACCACCTCAAAGAGTCGGTGTTCAATGAATAGTATGGTAACCTTCAAACTATTAGTATCCCCCTTACTAATATTGATTTCATGCACTCAAAATCCTTGGAAAAAGTTACCTTTACTGCCTATGGACATCCCAACATGTCAGGCATGCATCAATCAACTCTGGAGGTTACGATGGAATCTGAC
>JABXGU010000234.1 GCA_016550415.1 archaeon
AGATGACTTATTGTCAGGTTAATCCTTAGAGCGGAGTATATCGAGTAGGGTGCTGGCGTTATTCATCGTTGCCTATAGCAGTTGTTTAGCTTTCAGCAATTTTTCCTATGAGTCGTTCTTCGGTGGTTTTCATTTGTTCAGGATTTTTTGTTAGTGGTGTTTTGATGAGACGCCATAGTTTCTCTAAAAAGCAGAAGTATATGCAATCTAAGATTATGATGGCAGCTCCAAATATTGGGATAAAAATCCCAGTAAATTGAATTGGAAGCGTTGTTGTTAGACATATATTGATGAAGAATAGGAGGGGAATAATGGTTAGGAAGATTATGGAAATAACGCTGAACTGTTTTACACGGTTTTGCGCGCATTTTTGGCAGGCTACTCCGTCGAATCCGAACATGCCGGGGGAGAATCCCCAGGTTTTTTGTTGTATACGAACCAAGTCTTTTGGGCAGTAGAGTTTTCCGCAGATGGCGCATCGATCGTAAGCTTGTTGTTCTGGATGTTTTTGGCACTGGCTTTCTTCTGGGAAGGGATTTTTGTGAATTGTTCGTGAGTCGTAGAAAAGTAAACTTGCATTTATTATGCAGAAGATCCCCATCGCTACAAACACGAGGTGAAGTGTATAGAAATATGATGAGAAAATTTGGTGGAAAAAGCGGCTGACAAAGTCAATGGTTACCATGGCAATGAATAGAATTCCTAATGTAATCCATACTGCTGCGAGGAGTTGATATGGTCTGTTTGTGCTTGTTATCCAGTGTTTTGGAGTATCACTGTTTGTTTCCCTCATATAGTATATCCTCCTCGTTTGTCATTGAATTTCTAGAATAAAAATCAATTGAATGAAAAATGGAGCTGTGTGCTATCATTTTTCGTCGTTGCTTCTAAGTCTTAGACTATTTTTTTGGGGGGTTTTTTTCCTCCCTTCCTCTTTTTGGTATAGGTGTTTGGTGTTTAGTTGATTCGTCGTTTTCTTTTATAGAATATGATGGTGCTGATTATAGTGATTGTTCCGATTATGCTTATCCCTAGGATAACTGGAAGGAGTGAGGGGGGAAGGGTGGTTGTTGTAAAGAGTGAAGTGAGTTTAATTTGTCGGTAGTGTATATCACCATCGGCGCCATAAGCTCCAAATAGCGCGTCTCGTTCATAGTACCCTTGTGCATCAGGGTGGACATCGGCAAGTTCAGCGTTAAGGCTCATTGTTGCTGGATTATTAAAATCTCGATCGTTATAGAGGTAAATTTGGCGGGTGACTGGGTCGAAAATATTACTGTATTTGGTGGCATATTCTCCTTCTTGGTGTACAGCGTCTAGGACATCTCGGCAAGCTTCAACTGTTAATTCGTCTTCGGAGGTTATACTTGATAGCATGTAGGTGGCAGTGCTGTATCTCCAGCAATCATAGACATTCCGGTTTGGGTCAGCGACATTGATGTTGGTTGATACTAAATGGGTTGCACCCTCGATTCTGGTGAATGCAATTTCATTATCGGGACCTGCACTGACCACAACAGCATCACCTGTAATATCAGCAAAGTGCAGTTGATAGGCCATACTGCTTCCAATAGTGTGTGTTTGGAACCAAGTAATTACATCATTGATAGTGCCACATTCCCAGAGTAGTTCTGCCAGCAAAGATGCATAGGGTGGGGGGCGTTCATAATGTGGATTCAAAGAGTAGCTACCCAATCCATTTCCATCAAGACAAAGACCTTGGTCATTCATTCCACCTTGAGGATGCCCATCAGCTAAGTCGCTATTATTATCAAAACCGAAGAAGATTGCTCCATAAATTGTACTGGGTCCAGATGGTGTACTAATTTCTTGGCGGGGCACAACCCAAGCATATGTTCCCCAGAGACGATAATCCTCATTATTTCCAAAGAATACCGAATCGCCAATAGTTGCTGTAAAAATTGTGCAGGATGTTGGAATCTGGCAGTTACCTGTCCAATCATACGAAACATCTGAAGCTGGTGGCAATGCTCCAGTAATACAAAGAATAAGTCCAAGGGTTAAAATGAGTGGATAACTGTGGTTTGACCTCTGTAACTGGTGTACGATTAAAGGCATCATTTCTAAATTTTGAATTCTAAATTAAATAATTATTGAAATAGGACATACTGGAAAATCTTGAACTGGAATATTTTTGCCCAACAAGAAGGACAGTGAATTGTGTTATTAACAAAAGAGTTTTTGAAGCAGGGTGCTGGCGCTATTCGACCTTGTTTCTTTTTTGACAGATTTTTCAGCGGTCAGCAAAGCGTTGGCTTAGCCAAGGATCAGCTCCTTGATGGTAGCCTCGTTTCTCCCAGAATCCTAGCACAACCTTGGTTAGAAAACTAATTCTTCGTACCCATTTCACACTCTTCCAATAGTACAGGCGTGGGACAACAAGGCGAAGTGGGTATCCATCATCAACTGGGAGGGGTTCATCGTTGCGATTCCATGCCAGGATTACATCATCTTCCATTGCAACCTCTAAATCAATACCTGAGGTGTATTCATGTTCTGAATGGAAAAGTACGAACTTGGCAGTGGACTTTGGCTTCACAATTTTTGCTACCTCTTTGAAGAGCACTCCCTCCCATTTTATATCCGGTATAGACCACCCCTCGACACAGTGCGCGTTACTCACTTGAGTAGTGACGGGCAATGATTGGATTTCTTTATAGGAAAATACATGGGGTTTTTCAACTTCACCATCGACGGTGATGGTCCAAGTGTCAGGGTCGAAGGGTTCAGGCATTTTTTCAGCTGTGCGTATAGGGAATTTAGTAATCCAGCGTTGTCCAGGAGGTAAACGTGGTTTTTGTGACATGGGTATTCTCCCTTTTTCATTCATTGTTGTTAAAGTGAGGTAGTTGGTTGAGGTTACAGGAGAGTCGTCTCTGTTTTTCAGATTTCTCTATTTGTTACTTTGTTGATGTATTTCACAAGGTAGTGTGTGGAGTGCGGGATTAAAAGTATAAAGAAGATAATGGTTGTGGGACTTTTCCAAGGTTCATTTCAGTTATACCGAAAGAACTATACAACACGTATTTTAATCAGAATTGATGCAGTCACTTAGACGTGCACTATGCAATCATTTGGAATTGGTTAGGACCTTTATTCTTGAAATTGTTAGTGTTGACTCTGGTCTTTATGATGTTGACCGGTTAAACAAGATTATTCGTGAAGCTGATACCATTGTCCGAATCGAAACAGAATGGATTAGTGCCTTACTTGAAGCTCTAGGACTTATCAAACTATATGTCACCCTAGTTAATAGCTGGGCTGACCATGTCTATGGATTAGCCCAAAACCTTGGCGCTACAAAGACAGAGATTAGAAAATTTGAGCGTCTTCAAGTAAAAGCCACTGATATTCTAAGGACGAAAACTTGTGATTCCTCCTACATGAAGTGGGTGCTTGCTGATGCTTCGCAGGAGGTGGATCGTCTTGTTGCGACCACTAGAGAATTACTGTCTAACGTTTCTCGAATTGTTGAGCTTGCCAAACGGTTTGGGGGTCCATTTCTTGAACAGGTACAACGGATTGCATTGGCATGGACAAAGACTGAACGTCTCACATTCTATGAACCCCTCATCGCAATACTTCAAACTGCACACACAAAGCCAGATACTAAGGCACAGCTTCAAATCCTTGGGCGCTACTTAGACACTATCGCCATGGTTGTTTCCTCGACACCAATGTTTGCACGAGAATCGGAACCAACCAGTTATTCACCTAAAATCCTAAGATCAAGTCATGGGCTGGTTAAGCAACTTATAGAGGGGACAGAGAATATGCACAAATTTGTACAACAACGCACACAAGCCTACATGCTTATTGTTCGCCACCATGGAGCGATCTTGCATGCCGTTCTCCCCCCTTCCATATCAGTAGAAAAATGGATTGTTGATCAATATATTGATCGATCAAAGCCCATTGATACTCTTCTTCCTTCAGATATTATCACGAACACATTACCCTTTGCTCTTCAACAAGCTGAGGAAGCCCTTATCGAGTGGGATTCTGCCATAGCTGCGTGTCTGCCTTATCTAAAAGAAGCTCTCATTTTAAACGAACTCCTCCAATCCCCTTCAATCGGGAAATTCCTTGCTGCAGATCAACTTCGTTTAGAAATCTATCGTCGATACCGCCCACGCATCGAAAAAAGCTTTTCCTCGCTTTGCAAGATTGCAAAGTGAAATTAAGGCAATTAGTCAATCATTTCATATTCTCTTTTTACCCTGTTTCATTTTTTGGACCTAATGAACGAGTTACCATATCGTTGCACCTTTCCGTCTTTTTCTAATTCTTCTAGGTGTTGTGTAATCATTAGTCTCTCCCAGTATTGGAGTAAAGTTTCAGCATAGGGATACTTGCCATAGATTGGCGCCATTTCAACAAGCTGGTCAATTGTCCTAGCACTTGTTAACAATGAGAGAAGTCTTACATTCCTTTCATCTATTATTCGGTAAAATCTATCAAATTCTGCATTGATATTCTCAGTAACTATCCCGCGGTGCGATGAGACAACAATCCTAGGCGACAGGGCTTTAAGCCGCTTAATAGATGCCCGAAATTCAGTAAGATTAGATTCTCTATGACCATACCAGGGAAATGAGGTAAGATCATAATCGAATGAGAAGAGAATTCCTTTCTTTTCTTCAAAAAAGCAATAGTGATCCTTTGTGTGCCCTGGAGTATGAAATGGTTTGATGACTGTTTCCCCGAAAGTGAAAGGATTCCCTTCCGTGTAAGTATTTGTTGGGCGGCAGTCCTGAAATCCCATTGTTTCCTGAACGAAACGTTGCCAGGTTCGAGCAAGTCTTTCACTCACAAATCGCTTAGAAAGCGCTACTACATTACCACTAGTTTCAAACGCCTCTTCTGGCACATGGATGGGTTTCCCTTGAAACACCCAATTACCCGCAGAATGATCCGGATGCGTATGAGAGTTAACAACATAGCTGATTTCAAAGGTTTCACACAATTGCTGTAGACTTTCAATGCCGCAACCTGTATCAATCAATGCAACTTCTTCATCGAG
>JABXGU010000235.1 GCA_016550415.1 archaeon
GTACCGATGATGATGGTACACCATATTACTAGTGAGAGCGGGTTGGTTAGATTTAGTAGATTGTCTATTGTGGCAAGTAACCATGCGATTTCGTATAGTTGATTGGGATCTATGAAGCCGGCATAGGTTGTAAAGACAATTGCCTGGACTGTTGGCATGTCGAAATAATAGATGATTAATGAGATAATTATGGCAATGAGTATTCCTGAGGGAGCAGCTATCCTACTTCGTAGATTTGGCATAGCTTGGCGCCTTCAAAGCACGGTTGATTAGTGCTTATTTATCGGGTTTCTTTTCGGGAGGTCAATGTTCCGCCAACTACACCGCCGACGGCGGCGATAATTCCTCCGAGCACTCCATTAATCATCCAAAATATAACTAGGGCGATTAGTGCCTCGTTAAGTAGTGAAGCGAAATCAAAGCCAAACAAATTGTACCAAGAGATTATCCAGCAAACGATTGCAGTAATGATTCCTGAAATCAAGCTTGCTGAAATTCCCTTAACTGCATCTCGAAGAATCAATCCGCTGATTAGCCCACCGACAAGCCAAATGAGGGGAGCTAAGATGTAGACTTCCATAATGTTAAGAAGGATTCCACTGATAACGCGTTCCAGTTGTATCTGCCAACTCAAAGCTGTGAATCCTACAGTGATCCATGATGGTATCATTCCTCCACTTGATAGAGTAAATAAACCCATACTTGCTGCATAGATTATGCCGTATGCTAGAGCTAGGGTCGAGATGAATCCGGCTATTGTTCCTGTTGCTGTGCCCATTGTGGTAACCTCAGTTTTACATTCAGAAAAGAGAGGAATAGCAATTTAAATTTGTTTACTCGCCTAGACCATACGTAATTTACGTAATTCTTTCATTAAGGTGATGAGTTTTCCATCTTTTGTTGCCATTGCCTTTAAAAAGAGTTTAACCTTTTTTCCAGCAGTTAGGTTAACTATTGCTTCACCTGTTACAATGCCTGCAAGCTTGTCTAGGGTTTCATCTTCAGTTTCAAGAAGGAGTTCGCGGAGTTTCAAGGACTGATTGAATTCTCCTTCATAGAGTTTCCGCCATTCCTTTTCATATTGGTTAAGATGTTCTGCTGTGATTTTGTCTTCCGCGGCACATTGGGCTGCGACTTTTCCAGCTATGCTTCCGCATACGATTGCATAGCCCATTCCACCACCTGTTATGGGGTGAACATGCCCGGCTGCATCACCTACCAGCACTGCACCATCTACGACATTTTGTTTGTTTGGGCCACAGACTGGAAGTGCACCTACACGAGTTTCAATGACTCTTGCATTGCTAAGTTGTTGTTGTGCAACCTTGTGGTTCTCAATGAAGTGATCTAGGTATTGCTTTGCTGTTTTTTCGCCATACCCTCCACCGATACCGATACCAACATTTGCACGTCCATTGCCTTTGGCGAAAATCCAGATATATCCACGTGGGCAAAGTTCGCGCCCTAATAGAAATTGTAATAGATCAGATACTTCAAGATCGCAGTTAGACATCTCATATGCGAAACAGGAATCAATTTCAACTGGCTTGTAGAATCGTCGTAGTTTTGTGAGGCGCGCAATTTGGCTGTTCACGCCATCAGCACCTACAACCACTTTGGCCTTGATGGTTTTTCGCTGACCGGAATGCCGAATAACTACGCCATCGACTATTCCCTTTGAGCGGGTTAGGTCGATGACCTTTGCTCCAAGAAGTGACTTGGCTCCTTTCTCTGTGGCTTTTGCGAAGAGCTCTTTATCAAA
>JABXGU010000236.1 GCA_016550415.1 archaeon
GCCGTTTCAAGAGTCGAAGCCCGAACCGTGATGGCATGTCGAAGAGGAGTTCCCCTTCCGGTAGTTGTGTAGCCATGGTATCAAGAAGTGTGGCTACTTCTGATTCGGGGAAATAGTGAAAGAATCCGCCTGCGAAGCAGAAGACCCCCTTTTCAGGAGACGCTGATATTTCTTTCAGCCAAGAGGGAGTGAAGACCGATGTTGATAAGTAATGATTGCGATCAGTCTCAGGAACTAATTGTCGACGATAGGCGATGGCCTCAGGCAAGTCCAAATCATACCAGAGAATCTGCCCATTATCCACCCGGGAAAAGGTTGTATCCAATCCACAGCCAATATTCACAATCGTAGCTTCAGGGTGAGCACGGAGATATGCTTTTATGGCATCATCAAAGATACGGGCGCGGATTAAAAAGGTCAACCCGTAGAATTCGTCGATGAAGGCTTCCATTGCTAAAAATTCAGCTTTTGCATCCGGATATTGTGCTTTCACTCGTTCAATTAGGTTCACTGAATGGTCATCTACCAACACTTCGGGATACCGTTGGCTATATGTTGCTCTTGCCCAAAGTGGACCTACCATTGTCGATTCTAGACCAACTCTTACCGAGCCTGACACTACCAGGCCTCCACGGTGGCTACAAGACCTGACATCCTACAAATATCTAATCTCCCAATATCAAACTGATTTAAATCCGCTACAGCCACTTAGAAGAAAATCGGAAAAAAAGATAGATGGGAGGTAGGACCTCCCAATTATTTCGACTACTTAGAAGATGTCTTTAATGATTTTTAGTTTATATCAGAGTTACCAGAACTCGAATGTACATCCGCCAAACCAGTCTGTATCGAACACAGTAAAGCCATACTCGTCGATTATGACTTGGCGGAAGGTATGAATTCCTGATCCAAGAAGTGCTTGAAGTTCACCTTTCTTGTAGGTTACACCTAATCGCCAGTCCCAATAGGTGATCTTAGCACCTGTTTCCGGGTCTGTGAATTTGACCTTGTGCATAGGCGTTTTTTCCATGATTATTTGGTCACCATCAAGGTATGTTTGAACTTCGAAGTTTTCCCAGATAAACCGGGCTTCATCTCTAGTCGTAGCCAGTTCTGGATCTGTGCTTATCCCAATGATTCCTACGATAATCGATTTACTGCCATCCAAGATATTATGGTTGTCTGGATTTCCACCAATAAGTCCGACGATTGTGAAAACCGACATGACTCGTCCTGGAGGATCATAGGCGGAATTCATGTAAACGTCCCAAAGCTTCGCCTGAGAAAGGCCAGTAGGTGGATTCCGAAGGAATTTGCGAAGTTCACCATAACCCGCAGATGTTGTCGGTAAGATAACAGCAGATAACACGAAGACCAGTACCAATGAAATAACGATAGTTTTCCCTAATGTTTTGGTTGAAGACATGTGCAGATTATCCCTCCAATTTCTGTCGCTGAGTTTTCAACGACGGCACAAAAATCTTAATGGCAATATTTAACACTACGGGTCCTAAACAGGACCTAAATCAGTAGTAAACCTTTGAAAAAGCGGACAAAAGGGAATTTCACTAGACAAAAATGGTATAGAAAATTATTCTATTAATTCACTAGCAATTTTCAGCCAGAAAATGACAAAATGATCCGGCGACGTGATTCTTGCCTCCAACATGCCTAGTATCCGGCATCCCCGATGAGAAACTTGAATTCCTCCCCTGCTGTTACGGGAAATACGAAGGAGTTCGTAACGTTAACAAGTACTTCAAGCGCATCATGCATCAGACCCGCGTCAACGGAGACTCATTCTGCAATTGTGTCTACTATGACGCCCGCATTACCATGAAAGTCACCAACCCAACAAAAGAATTCTTCGACAGCATCTGAACATTAGCCGATAAAGAAGAACTCACACAGTCATAAGAAAAACAGCTGCTTTGGAAGGAAATGAGTAGGGTTAAAGAGGAATGTGTCAGTATCTGGTACCTATGTTCGTGTTATTGACTGGAGCCTTTGGGAACGTCGGAGAGAGCACACTATTAGCTCTGTTCGAGCAGAACCATCAGATACGATGCTTTGATTTGTTCACAAAAAAGAATGAGCAAGCCGCAAAGAGACTGCAAAAGTATGGCGATTTTGAAACGGTGTGGGGCGATATTCGCGATACCGACACTACCAAGAACGTTGTCGAGGACATCGAGTGCATCATTCATTTAGCAGCTATCATTCCCCCTCAAAGCGAAAAAGACGCTGAGTTCACTACTGCCGTAAATGTAGGCGGAACAGTGGGTCTAATAGAAGCTGCAGAAGCCTTGCGGGTCAAACCCAAATTCATCTTAGCCAGTTCAATCTCCGTTTTTGGACCTACAATGCATCTCCCTCCACCACGAAAAGCAGATGAACCCCTTAATCCCACTGACACCTATACCACCACGAAAGTCAAATGCGAAACAGCCCTTCGAGCCGGTGCACTTCCCTGGACAATCCTCCGTCTCGTAGCCGTCCCCCCCTTACATATCGGTAGCGAAATGGATCCGATGCTATTCGAAATGCCACTCGACCAACGCATCGAATTCGTCCACACCCGCGATGTCGGCACCGCCTTTGCCAACGCGGTAACGGCTAAGACCCTGAATAAAGTCTTGCTCATCGGAGGTGGGAAAACTAGCCAGATGCTCCAACGCGAGTTCATTACTAAAATCCTCACTGCCATGGGCGTCGGCATGCTTCCTGAATCTGCCTTTCGTGTCGCAACTAAACCTGAAGAATGGTTCTACACTGACTGGGTCGACACCACCGAATCCCAACACCTCCTCCACTACCAAAACCACACCTACGACCAATACATCGACGACCTCAAACACATGATCGGGTTCAAGCGTCACCTCGGACGCCTCTTCCGAGGTCAAGCCCAAAAACGTCTGCTCGCCCAATCCCCCTACTACTCCGAACCAAAGAATTCCTAAGACCCATTATGGCGTATTGACTAAAGTACAATTAACCAGGTCTTAGTACCTAGGGTTTTATTAAGTAAGAAGTATCACATTTTATCCACTGGGGATATGGTTGCGTATCGATGGAATGGTACCTGGAAAGTGATGAATCCTTCCCCAGATGGGATAATAAAAACTAAATTGGAGGTGAGCACCGTGCGGAAAACACGAGTAATTCTGAGTATTTTGTCATGTGCATTAATGCTAGCCATGTTCTTTGCCACTCCAGCAAGTGTCAGGGCGAATAGTATACCCGCAACTAACATCGCGTTGTATGCGGATGTGGAAATCCATGGAGGACCATTTTTCACGGGAGGTTGGCTCCCACCCCGTCAAGGCTATGAAGTCGAAATAGACACAATTATTGATGAGGTATTTTTCCCAAGTGGACGCCAGTGGAACCGAGGGCCAGTGTGGTGGGACAGTACGGATTGGGAAGACCGGTTCATTACACTCACCCTTGATGGAATATTCGAAATCGAGAGCTTCATTATCCAGGCAGATAACAACGATCAATACAAACTATACTATTGGAATTTAGACAGTGAGAACTGGGAACTAGTCTGGCACCTTCCTACAAAAGGAAGTTGGGTAATGTATACACGCCCGAATCCCAATGATAATACCGAGCGATATATGCTTCCTGAGAACATCATAACGAATGCCCTAAAATTTGAAGGAGACATGGACAATAGCGACAGATTATTTTCAGTCTCAGAGATCCAGGCATACGGCTGGGAAGTAGTGACAGCCACCGTTGATTTTGATCCCGATACCCTGAATCTGAAGAGTAAGGGTAAATGGGTCACCGTTTACATCGAATTCCCCGAAGGCTTTGACATCACAGACATCGATATTGCCACAGTAATGCTCAACGACGTAGTCAATGCTGAACCCTTCCCATTCGCAATCGGCGATTATGACAATGATGGCATTCCCGACCTCATGGTTAAATTCAACCGTGCGCTCGTACAAGCGAACCTTGACCTTGGTGATGAGATAGAAATCACAATATCCGGTGAACTTTACAACGGGATACTATTCACAGGCATGGACACTATCCGTGTCATTTAACTCCAAAGTAACAAAAGAGTTCAATTACATTCTAAAATCACATGACGAGAGGGGGAGGCACTATTTTTCTAAAAATGAACAACGGAAGGCACAAGCCTCCTATAACATCGAGGATGTTAGAAGCAACGATGGGTAACTCCTGCACCCTATCCCATGAATTCGTTCGTAGTAATCCCTAGTTTCTCAATTCTCTGGATAACAGCGTTACAATCTCCGGTAAATGGATTGAAGCTCCAATGGTTGTACAAGAAGTAGATTATGATGAATAACCTTTGATGGCGTAGAATGGAACTCGATCTTCTCAAGAATGCATTTTAATATCAAGGAGACTAATCGACCCTTGTGGAGTGGTTGCATAATGTCTGATGAGAAAACTGCATCATCACTGCTTCGAATTGCAGCAATTCTCCAAATCCTCTTCGCTGGTATAATGCTTGTAGGATTCTATAATATTCCTGTGGCAATCATTCTCCAATTCCTTATCGCTTTGGGAATCTACTCGATGTTACTAGCAATTACTCTCCAATTACTTATGATTACAGTAATGGTCATAGGAATCTTGGTCGGCGGTCTTTGGTATCAGTGGCGTTATGGCCCCAATGAACATAAAACAGGGATGATTGTGACTGGTATCCTGGGAGCATTATTTATTGGCGTGGTACCAGGATTCCTTACTTTGGTTGCAGGCGCGATTCTGCCCAGCGAGAATGGTTGAGCATTACGGGAACAGTATGGTGTAGAATGGAACTCGGTTTTTTCTGGAAACTAGTCAGGTAGATGGATAGCGAAGGAACACGCATCCCCACCACTTGCAATCGTGGTCATCACATCAACTCGGACCGGCTTATCCAGAATGCCTTCCCAAAGAGTCTTATACCATCCGGAGCCGCAATAACAAAAAGTCTTGGATATACGGTCTGTGGAAGCTTTGATCCAGCCACAATGGCAATAGGCACGACGTTTCGACTCCGAATCGGTTGCTGCTTCAAAGTCCTGTGGAGCAAAGGGAATTTTGGTCACATAGATAACGTTTCCCTTTCGTTCTGGATACTCATAATACGATAAACCATTCCACGAGGTATCCGTGTGCATCAACTTCAATAATTCATCGATATCCCCATGTTTCTGATACGCCCGTTTAAGCTTCATAACCCGCGTCTTTGGAAACCGATGCGAGCAACACAGCAGGATTTCTCGGTGGGTTTCACTATCCGGCACAAGTGCATCAAGGCGCTCCATTGCCCCCTTCACCCACTCAGCTTTCCGCTTCGGACTACTCTTAGCCGAAACCGCACGCCCATCTTCTAGAACTTGCCTCGTAACAGAACCACCAACGAAGCGCTCAAGCGCCGCTTTGAACTTCTCCAACCAACCCATACCCACACAATACACAAATCCGATTTATAACCACTTTCACTCTCCCCGAGGCAGCTAATCCGAAACACCAAAAAAAAGAGAGAAAGGGGAGGCAACACCTCGCCAATTAAAACGCCAACTGGAAATTGGAATGAAAGACATTAAATCCGAGAGAAGCGTTCTCTTCAAGCTTGAAATTAATCGAAACCCATCCCAGAAAAAGAGGCTGCAATGATGTCTCAGCATGCCGTGGTGCGTGAACCTGGAGCCCAATTTAGTCGCTGCATTTCGTCCCACCCATTACATCATACCGTCAATGTTGCTCGAGCACAAACCCAGCATGCCGCATACGTCAGCACGTTAGCTGAACTAGGACTTGAAGTCATTCGACTACCGCGTGACCAGACTTACCCCGATTCGTGTTTTGTAGAAGACACCGCGGTCATCCACTCCGGTAAAGCCCTCATAACCCGCCTTGCCAAGAAGAGCCGGCGCGGTGAAGAAGATGTCGTTGAGGAGCTACTTAAACAGTATTTACCCGTTAAGCGCATCATCGCCCCAGGCACTCTAGAAGGAGGAGATGTGATCCGATTACCCACCAGAATAATTTGTGGGATAAGCCAGCGGACAAATCGCGCGGGTGTGGACCAGATGCAGACCTATTTCGGCATCCCTGTTGATACGATTCGTGATCCCCAGCTCATCCACCTGAAAAGCCATGTCACCTACCTGAAGAAAAACATCATGCTGACCACGCACCTCTACATAAACCGTCCAGCTCTATCCGACTTCGAAGTCCTCATCATCCCCGAAAACGAGCAATACGCCGCCAACACCCTTACCATCGATGACACCGTACTCATGCCCGCCGGATATCCCAAAACCCATCAACTCATCAAAGACACCGGTTTCGAGGTTATTACCCTAAATATGAGTGAAATCGCCAAATGTGACGGCGCCCTTACCTGCCTGTCCCTTCTATTCTGAGCCACCCACATACATACACATACATTACAAAAAAAAGAGAGAAAAGGGGATGACAAATCTCCTAAAATTTGGCTACCTAGAAGCAGCCATAGATCACGTCAGCACCCTGCTCCATGAACGGCTTTATGGTCGTCAAGCATTCCTGAGATAATCAGGATATTTTTCCTCGAATGCAATTGTGTTGTCCGCTCTTTGATGCCGTCAGTAGCTCCAGC
>JABXGU010000237.1 GCA_016550415.1 archaeon
ATCTGGTTAATCCGATACCAGATCTTTGAAGGATCAATTATTGGTGTAATTGCAGCAATTCTGTTGACGATCTCCCAGTTCTTCCTAATAGGTATAGGCGTCTTTCACGAGGGATTTGGATACACTCACTTCATCGTCTCATTGGGTTTCTTTGTCACACTCTTAATTGCCGGAATGATTTATGGTATTCGACTAATGCAAGAAAAACACCTTCGCCTTATCGGTGTAGTAGCCTTCATTCTCGCATTGAGTAGTGCCCTAATATGGGTTGCATATTATCTGAATTTTCTTCCATTCACTGGAGTTGCCATTCCTGAAATTATCTCGGCAGTAACTGCCATGGTATGGGTCTTTCCACTCTGCATTCTACTAATCCTTGGGAAACGAATGTAAGCTAGCCTTCTCTCGGTGGAACAAAGTAAACAATGGAGTCAATCGACCTGCGTTGCCGACGTGGTGGCGATTCAGCTGGATAACCCACAGGTACAATGGCTACTGGTAGGACTCCTGGTGGACATTCCAATGCACCAGCAATGGCACTATCATTGAAGGCTCCAACCCAGCAAGCGCCTAGCCCTAAAGCATGTGCCGCAAGTAAGAGATTCTGCGTCATAGCAGCAGTGTCTTGAATGGAATAGAAGGTGCGTCCACGATTTCGATACTTCGCCCCAGATTCTTCGGGTACACGGCATATCACAAAGACTACAGGAGCCTCCATGACGAAGTCTTGGTCGTGTGCTCCGATGGCTAGTTTCCGTTTCACTCTCTCATCACGAATCACATAGATTCGCCATGGCTGCTTGTTGCCAGCACTTGGACTAGCAATCATCGCATCAAGCAATTGGAAAACCTGATCGGTTGGCAATTCTTGATTAGTAAATTCACGGATTGACCGCCTTGTGGCAATGGCTTCTAATACATCCATTTTGTGTTAGGCCCCCAGTTATACATACTTCATAATTTCTTGGATATTGGACATGAGAGTCTGCTGAAACATCGAATACCCCTGATTGTATACTTCGGCATTATCTGGATTAGGTGAAATTGTTTCACGTTGATGGACCATTGCATCAACGGCTTTCTCCACAGAAGTGAAGATCTTGAGACCAAGCGCAGCTAATATCGCAGCACCTAGTGCTGTTCCTTCGTCCACATGTGTATAGATGCAAGGCTTACTTGTTACATCACAAAGAATCTGCCGCCATAATGCAGACCGAGCTCCTCCTCCATCTAGGCGCAGTTCCTTTAAGGTAACTCCAATAGAGAACATAGTATCTATGGAAAATCGAGCTGCATAAGCAACACTTTCCAAAATGGATCGTGCAATATGAGTCCGACTATGTTGAAAGCCCAAACCTTCAATTTTTCCCAAACTCCAAGTAAAGAACGGAAACAAGTGAAGCCCATTACTCCCAGGAGGAGCTTGAGCCGCTTGATCCATAATATAATCATAGGGATCTGAACCAAGTCGTTCTGCAACTGCGATTTCAACATGTCCAAATTCATCTCGGAACCATCGGAGAATCGTCCCTGTACCAGGGATAGCCCCTTCCAATACTCGTTGATTAGGAAGGACATGAGGATGGTTAAAGAGGGTG
>JABXGU010000238.1 GCA_016550415.1 archaeon
TAACAAGCAGCGAAAGCAGTTTCTGCTCCTTTTCTGTAACACTGACACTCATTTACAATCCACCCTTTCTATGGAAGTTGTTATTATGTAGGCTGATGGAATAAAATTGTGGGTTCGATAGGAAAAACCAACGTTAAGAGAAACTAAATAAATTCCAAGGCATCAGCCAGCCTTTTCATTAACTGGAGCAATCAGTGACAGTATTTTGTATATAAATCCACCCACTAGCTGGGAAGAGCCTTCAATATTTTCCCATAGGGAATTTCATATCGTTGCCCTTTAGGTTTGTAGAAGATTACTGGATAGACAGATTTGCTGAAATGCTTTCTGTGTTTATTGTCCACTAAGAGAATGAAGTCTTTAAGTCCCAGATTGCGGAGAGCCTCCAGTTGGGCTTTTTTCTTCTGTGTATACTCTTCTCGCCAATACCCGATGATTTCCAATAATACCTTCTTGTCATCTTTTACAAGGGCAAAGTCAGGAATTACCATACTTGAACCGAAGGTTATTGCTTCGGGCTCACGAATAATATCCCATCCTCGAAACTTGTTGTTTTTCCATGCCCAATAGAACTGCTTTTCCACTTTAGAATCTAGGAAGGCTTCTTCCTCATGTAACTCCCCACGGGGCAAGAAGGCTGGAAGCTTTTCCGGTGTAAGGTGGACCACGTAGTAGCGGTCACGAAGAACCACGTTGATTTTCAAATCCACGAGCTGTATATTCAATCGCGAAGCTTCACGTAAAAGGTAGGTAATGACTTGTGCGATGTTCCAGCCAAAGGAGGAGGAGCGCCCAAAGAAGAGGCGTGGTCCCATGATAGTGGCTTGTAAACCTTCATTTGTTTGTTCTAGATCGATGAGTACGCCGAAGCGTTTTGTAGAGTGGAATAGAACACGGGCAGCACTTCCCAGACTTCCGCCAGTGATTGTGATGGATATTGATTCGCTGTTGTAGAGAAGTGTTTCAAGGACTTCAAAGTTGTATGCACTTAGGAGGTCTTTGGCTGTTGGACAACTTCCCTGGCGTTGGAGGAGCATATGCTCATCACGGTGAGCTGTCAGGAGGTTGTTCATCTTGGCTGCTTCGAGATTCAGGGTTTTGGCAATCTTGTCTAGAACAGCTTGGCTTTTTTCACGTGGGATAAATCCATTGTACTGTTCTTGGATAATTGACCAATACCAAAGTCGCAAATCTTCAAGACTAGCTATTCCCAATCTCCGCAATTCTGTGAGTTCTTGGCTTGTAAGAAGGTCTTCTAATTTTCGAGCTTCGAAGATATAGAAACGTGATAATGCTGTAGCTACGAGAGCTCGTGCTATGCGTACATCGGGCACCCATGTTGTAGGAGTGTCTAAATCAACTTCTTCACGGTGCTTATCGATATAGGTTTCTAAAAAATCTATGAGACGTTTGGGGATTTCCTCATCGTCAGGATGGCGTAGAAAGTAGGGTGTCAATTGTCCACCAGAGCTATGGTATTTGAGGTATTGAAGACGTAAGACCATTGTCAGTAGTTTGCAAGGAGAGGTAATATTTAATGGCTATCATTAAGTTGAGGCCCCAATTGGATTAAACGGAAGCCATGACCTCCCCGAATATAGATCCTACTCTTCCCACTTGGTTCTGCATTTATGAGGGCAAGTATCCTATAGCGTTGTTTTAGGCTGCGTGGAGGATGTGTAACCTTGAATTTGCCTTCACCAAGTCGAACTTGTTCACCACTCTTTGCCTTCTCTTCAAGCAATACACCCTTTATCAAGAGCCCAAAATTCCAATTCCGTTTCAAGTTACGACAAATCAGAATGCTTCCTTCAAGTAACACCGTATCGACACGGTCAATCACCATCATCCAATCACTAAGATCTGGATGAAGCTTCTCCGCCAATAGACTAGTTTCAGTGAAATAATCAGGAGATGGATCCCTTTTCCTAGATAACTCACTCTTCAAGGTCTTTACTAGGGTCTTATCATGCCTCTTTTCTTTGAGCCATTTTTCTACTCGCTCAATTATTTCCAGAAATTCACTCTTCTTTTCTTGTCCTTCTGCGTAGTAGATGAGAGTCATCCGCTTCAATGCCGGTTCAAGTGCAGAAAATAAGTCAAAATATTGGATAATGTATATTACTTGGTTGAGGAGGCGCCAAGCTTCCCAGAATCTGCGCAATGTAAAATATAGGGAAGCCAAATCAACTAGAAACCGGATGACTTCTTCTGGATCTGTTATGAGGGGAAATTCGGTTGAAGTAATATCACCACGTATTACAAGCAGTGTCAGATAGAGTGCTTGAGAGGTAGCTTCCTCCTTTGTAAATTCCCATTCCTGGCATTTCCTGCTGAAGATGGAAAAGTACATTGTTGCGGTATCAAAATCCTCTAACAATATATTGATGGTTATGCGCAGTAGGTGTGTCATAATCATTAGGCGTCGATAAGTTGTTGCATCAGGACGGGTTGTAAGGAGGATGCGGTTGCATTCCTCGATGGCATTTTTTGCCTGAACCAGATTTTCTTGTTCGCCGAGATAAAGATGGCAAAGGGCGGCAAGGTAATTGAGAAGAACCATGTCAGGTGTAATTTGTCGTATAAGTTTGCGGTGAGCAGTGGCAGAAAGTTCCCATGCTAATAAAACCAAGTGATTGTATAATTCCGTGTAAGCTGAATCAATCTCTTCAAGGACACTTTTGTAATTTTGTTCGTGAATTTTCTGGACAAATACGGTATATCTGCGGCGCAATTCTTGTAGAAACGTGAGGAGTCCCAGTGCTTCTGTAGCAGACATGCCAATGAGTTCTTCTTTGTCAAGTATGGGACTGCGAAGTGTTCGTAGGATATGGAATGCCTGGTTTTCAATGAGTTTAATCCTGGTCATTGGATCATAAGCGGAACTACGAGCTAGACTATACTTAATTTCAGTATTCAAAACACGTTCACGAAGATTTTCAAGAAAGGTTGAATCTTCTTCGTCTTTCAGGCTTCTCTCCAAGAGGTCAAGGAGGAAGGCGCTTCCCATTAAACCTTCAATTTTGGGTTCAAGACTGCGGAGACTCTGCAACAATTGAAAGTCTGAGCTTACTAACCATTTTTGATTCAACTTGCCAAGCACGATGAGAAGCGAGAGATCAGGAGCTTGTGGAATACGATCCAGAATTCCTTTTGCTTTGCTGATATATTCTTGTAACTCTTCATCAGATACACCAATAATCTCGACAACATCTTTCACATAGCGGTGAAGGCTTCCATGCAATTCGTCCAAGATTTGGGGCGAGATGCATATTCTAATGGAAAGCCGATCGATAATCTGCTTAAACCGAGTAAGTACCTCTGGCTGATGACCGAAGGCTAGTATGAAGAAATTGGCATCAGCAGCAATGCGTGTCCATTGCCCTTCAGATGTCATATCTGGCACATCTGTTGAAGACCCGTCGAGAGGAGACATGATAATGATTCCTTAACATTACAGCAATACTACTAATTGCTAGAGGTGCAAATAAGTTGTAGGTAGCCTATTAGATTTATTACCTGAAAAGATAAATAGTCAGATTTGCGTGTTTAAATTTGCAGAATTATTGGTGATATTTATGGTTCAGCAACCCGCGCTTTTTGGAGGAATAATGTTGGGTATCGCAGCTTGGCTGGAGGTCTGGGCTATCCTCTTCCTTGCCGAAGGAGCTTGGCAGCTCATCGTTATTCCGGGCCTATTCTTTGTTGCAGGTTTGTTCCTTGCAGGTACCCTTCAAGAAGGCAGCCAATCTGCAGAGTTAGCCATTGGTGGTGTTTGCATAGCTGTTGCGATAGGTTTTGTTGGTTGGTTCTGGATAATCATTGACTTGATGTGGGGTTCACTAGTATCCCTGGGTGCGGGAATCCTGATATTACTGGGCCTAGTCTTCATCGCAGGCGGCGCAAGCAAAGGCTACTAAGCAGCTGTATCATTATCCTCTCCAAAACGACGACGTCTGGCAATTCCATCCTCAATAGTGGATTCTGTAACTAGTTCAATGAGAAATGCTTCATCTTTTTGTGGACGGAGGAGACGCCCCAAACGCTGGATGAATTCCCGTTTGCTTCCTGTCCCAGATATTATGATTCCAACGGAGGCATCAGGAACATCTATTCCCTCATCCAAAACCTGTCCAGTAACAATTTTTGTAAATTGTCCACGCTTGAAGCCTGTGAGGATACGGTTCCGTTCAGAGACCTTTGTCTTATGTGTAATTAGAGGGATGCCAAAGATGTCGGATATGGTTTCAACAATACTTGTGTATCGTGAAAAAATAATGACCTTGTGATTTTTGTATTGGTCAAGCAGTTTTTCCACAAAATCTATTTTTCCAGAGGCTTCAAGGGCAACACGACGGGCTTTTTCAAGGTGGGAAAGTGCACTGCGAGCATCCGGGTCAAAGAGGGTACGTCCTACAATGGTGTCAAAGTTCCAGCTAGGCTCGATATCAGAGAGACGTCTTGTGTATTCGCGGAATATTGACATGTGGGATTCGTAGCGAATTTTTTCTTCATCCGTGAGAGTAATTTGGATTGTTCTGATACTGTAGGAGGCAAGATGACCCTCGCGTTCAAGAAGCTGTGGAGCGACACGATATACGGTTGGTCCAACAAGGTAATCGAGTTCAAGATGGAGTTCATCATATCGCTCTGGTGTTGCTGTCAGTCCAAGACGATAGGGTGCTATGAGGAGCTCAGCAGACAGCCGGTAACTGGGACTGGGAAGATGATGAACTTCGTCAAACACAATTAATCCAAATATGTCCGCAATTTTTGGAGCCAAAAGAGATGCTGAATCATATGTTGACACAGTTATTGGAGTGACTGTTTTAGTCCCGCCGCCAAGCATACCTACATCAGGGACATGAAGCTGTGTTTTCAGAACCTCACTCCACTGGTTAAGGAGATCGATTGTAGGGACAACAATTAGAGTCTTTACACCTAATTGGCGAATTGCTTCTAATGCAATTATTGTCTTGCCAGAACCTGTTGGCAATACAATGACTCCTCGCATCTTTGCCCCGAACCATCGTCTTAGAGCTTCTTGCTGATAGTCACGAAGAACCAAATCGAAATGGATTTCCTCCTTCGCCTCAGCAGGTAGAGAAAAGTCCAAAGCTAGGTGCGAGATAACAGGGTACCCCTTGGTTTCTAGGAATCTACGAATTGTGAAAAAGTCCATTATCCGAGCATGGAAAACTCGTTCTTCAGCATCATAGGTGAGAAGGGATTTGATGTCAGTGATTTCAAGGAAACCAGTTGGCTTGAGAATAAGGTCACTTTTTCGTAATAATAATTCAGCGAAGCGAGAAATGCCTTGCAATTTTAGAATATCTTTTTGAAGACCTGGTGACAGCCCATATCCTATTTTTTCAAGAAGGCTCAGTAGCTCAGGCAGGGGATGCTGTGCTGCCTTTTCCAAGTTGAATTTAAACAGTGTCTTCCCCGAATCGGAAGGAACAGAGATAGTTTCAGCTACTTTACTTAGTGCTTCGATTAGTGGTGAATCAACTTTGTTGACTTCGAAGAAAAGAGAACTTTTGCGAAGAATTTGGGGGATTGACAGAAACCTCCATAGAAGAGCGATGGGCTACACGTATTTAACACCTGCTTAATTAGGCGCCATTTTAAGTTCATTGGAAAACAGTTTAAGAAGCCAAATGTCATATTTCAAGAGGATTGCAAAGACTCGAAGGTTTTTCTAGTGTCAATTGATGATGAGCTTCGTGAAATTGGTGCAAAGACAAGAGAAGCACATCGATTAGAGGAAGAGGGGAAAATAAGCGAAGCTGTGGAATTGCTTACTAAACTTTCTCAAGAGCTTCGAGCCTTAGCAGAACGTGCTGGAACATCTTCATTGCGAGGAGTCCTGATGCAGCGTAGTCGAGAATACGCAGACAATGCCACACTTCTAAAACGGAAACACATGGAAGAGAAGCCAAGTGTAGAGCCAGCACCTCGAATGAAAGGGATGGCAGAGATTCAGTTCTTACGAGGAGCAGATGTGAGAACACAACTAATCGATTTGTTCCAATCTGCACAATATCGTATTTTAATTGCCACGCACCAAATTCATGCCGTTGAACTGCCAATAAAAGATCGAGAAAAAGCACCTTTAGATTTGATTGGTCTTTTGAAGGAGCGCTCTGATGCAGGTGTAAAAGTACGGATTCTCACAACACCACCATCACATCTATCGGGAGTAACGAGATGGAAGCAAGCTGATGCTTTGCGTACTCTGGCAAGTCACGGTGTTGAGTTTCACCTGTGTTCAAGATTACACTTCAATGGTGTCCTAGTTGATGATACTGCGGTATGGCGAGGCACAGCATCTCTTACAGAAGAGGGCCTAATCGGCTTAGATGATGTAGTTGAATTTTCAACCGACCATTGGCTCAGAGCCATCTACCTTGATTTGTTCCGGGACAGATGGGAACGAAGTGATCTGACATGTGAACAATGCCATGATAAAACTTGTTTGGCAAAATTCAAGTCAGAGGATCCACGGCGTAAATTTGAAGATGAAAGCCGATAATTAGTAAAATCTAGGTTTCCCTAGTCGATTGATGCCCATGAATAACTTTAACGTAGCCATGTTCTTCTGAATACTGAATGATTTTTTCCACAATATCAGGAGTCAGTTTCAGTGCTTTAGCGATTTCTAGAGCAGTATGTTTACCGTCTGATAATAGAATCACTTCGATGGCATCGAAACCAAATTTGCCCACCAATTCTGATCGAATTTCAGAAGTCTTAGTTATCAAACGAGTAATTGAGGAAACACGAACAGGAAGGGGTTCCTCTTGAGGTTTATGTCCAACTAGCTTGTCAACCTCTAGGTGGAAATCACGTAAGAGAGCTTGAGCTTCAGGGCTGCTTCGTAGTGGTGAGCTTAGAAGAATCATGTTTTCACCAAAGAACTTGAAGAAAACATTCCGCAGACCTTCAAGCAATGAACCAGTCGCGGTGTCTTTCTTCACGCAAACAAGAAAAACAAGCCCGGAATCAACAATATAATTGAAAGACATATCCTCAAATGCAATATCCTGGAGTTGCCTGCCAAGGAGTTCGGATTGGAAATGCACAATGGCCGAGAAAAAGCTGCTGAATAGGGTAGGGTCAAATTCGAGTGGGGAGAACGCCTTATGATAGAGGGGAATACCACTTGCATCAATTACCCAAACCGCATGACATACCATGTGTTTTCCCCAGCCGGAAGTAATAATATTGCACTAATGTGCAAAAGCTTGTGCATAAGTGTGTTGCTTTATTCAATAATCAAGCTATTGCTTTTATATGTGGTTTCATTTTGGAGCAATTAGTAAGAAGGCAGGACCTAGTTTCCTATGGCTTAATGCGACTTGGTGTCCTAGGGAAGAGACAGGTCTCACGTATATGTTTAAGCCCGAGTAACCAGGTCACTAATCGTTCGAGACCCATTCCAAATCCTGCATGTGGCGGAATACCAAATTTTCGCAACTCTAAATACCATTCATAGGAGCTTGCATCCAAGTTTTGTTCTTTGATGCGACTGAGCAGTTGGTCTAAATCATGAATACGTTGTCCGCCACTTGTGAGTTCACCATATCCCTTTGGCGCGATTAAATCACTGCTCATCGTGACTTCAGGACGGTCAGGATCGGGAAGATGATAGAATGACCTTGATTTTGTAGGATAGCCTGTAATAAAGAATGGTTCCTTGAAATGCTTGGATATGGCACGTTCAGCTTCAGTACCCAAATCTTCGCCCCATGGTATCTTGAATCCCTTTTTAGCAGCAATGTCTATGGCTTCATCATAGCTTATACGTTTGAATGGGAGTGAAGGTACGGGGATTTCTGCCTTTAGGATTTCTTGTTGATATTTACATTCATTATGGGCATGTTTGCAAATGGCGTGAACAAGACGCTCTTCAACACTCATTATATCATTATGATCAGCGAAGGTTAGCTCAGCTTCTAGGTGCCAAAATTCTGTTAGATGTTTTCTGGTCCGGTGTTTCTCCGCTCTGAAGCTTGGAGCAATAAGATAGACCTTTTCTAAACCACAAATTGCTGCTTCTTCATAGAGTTGGGCACTTTGACTGAGATATGCAGTGGTTTCGAAGTATTGGAGAGGGAATAGGGTTGCACCACCTTCAACACTGGCAGAAACTAGGATGGGGGGAAAAATCTCTGTGAATCCTTCACTATCGAAATGCTGGTGAGCAGCCTTGCTTATTTCTGCCTTGACCTGCATTATTGCGATTTGGCTTGGACTCCGTAAATATAGATGACGTTTATCGAAGAGAAAAGCATCACCAGCATCTTTTTCTAATGGCCATTCTGGGTCAGCAAGATTCACTATTTCAAATGAAGAAATCTGCAATTCTACTCCAGTGGGCGCACGCTTATCAACGACAATTTCACCAGTTACACGAATTGATGATTCTAATGTAGCAGTTTGCATGGCTTCGAAAACTGCCTCAGGTATTTTTCCGCGATGCCCGGCGATTTGAATGATGCCAGTTGAATCCCGGAATATGATGAAGATTACTCCACCATGCTCTCTTTTTCGGTGAATCCATCCTGTTAGTGTTACTTTCTCACCAGCCATTGAAGTGCCAAGTTCAGATGCATAATGGCTTTTTCCGTATGTTTTCAATACTTTCCCAGTCAAATAATCTCACCTTAATTGATAACTACATCATCACATAGTAATTTGGTCTAGTTTGTTTAGCTTGTGCGAACACGAACATATGCTAGCATTTCCCTAGCCATATAATCGAAGGCAGGTGTCACGTTCAAGTCAGCCTTTGAGCTAGTCTCAAAATAAGCTTTTACTCCGAACTTCTTCGCGAATTCTATAACTTCGTTCCGATTTACAGTTCGTTGTAAATCTGCCTTTGTGCCAATTAGAATAATCGGGATATTGTCAGTGTTTCCACGAATCAATTCCATCCACTGGTCTAATTTTAAGAATGTACTAAAGCGATTCAAATCAAAGGATATCATTGCACCACGGGCGCCATAACAAAACTTTGGTAGTAAGAAGCGGAAGCGTTTTTCGCCTCCAAAATCCCAAATCTGCAGTTTGACAGCTGTATCTCCATAACCATCATGTACTACGAAATTCTTGGCTGCAAAAGCAGTGCCCACTGTCAAAAGCGAGTCGTGGTATACGCCCTCCACGAACCTACGGACAAACGTAGTTTTGCCAACACCGCCTTCGCCAGCGACGATTAATTTTAGCATGATTCCTTCTAGTTCCAAAGCTGCGCGCTTCCAGCTCCTTTCTAATTTGAGTAGGATTAGGATACAAAAAACTGTTTTGGAGAATATTGAATTACTCATTCACAACCCTTTTTTGATTGAAGACAGCGGTATCGTCAATAACGATGTGATTGAATGAGAATTGCTGTTTTGCCAGAAAGATGTGTTGGCTGCCGAGTTTGCGAATTAGTCTGTAGCGAATCTCGTGAGAAAGAATTTCGTCCCAGTAAAGCCTGCATCAAAGTGCTCTCCTTTGACGAGAGTGTTCAAGATATTCCAATTGTCTGTCAACAGTGTCCTGATGCACCTTGTCTTGAAGCATGCCCGTCAGAAGCATTATCCCGTGATGAAAAAACAAATGCCGTTGTAGTTAATCCCGAACTATGCATTCAGTGCCTATCATGTATCAAGGCATGTATTGTGGGAAATGGGACACTCAAAGAAGATGAAAAGATTGTAATCAAATTTGATGAAGAAAATCAAATACCGCTAAAATGCAATCTCTGTTCAGGTGATCCCCAATGCGTGAAATACTGTCCTACACAAGCTCTGATTTTATCAGAGGATTCACCGGGACCTGAAGAAATTGGGGTCTCAGATATGACACAGGCAATAAAATTCTCCCTTCGTCAAGAGGATCTGCCACGGAAAAAGGAGTCAAGGTGAGAGGAATGTACTCAGGTTATACAGGTAAAATACTTCGAATCAATCTTACAAAACAAACAGCAAAAACCGAATCAACTTCTCAGGTGCTTGCCCGCCGTTTCATTGGTGGCGTAGGTTATGGTGGATTCTTGCTTTATCAAGAAGTAGCAAAGGGTATTGACCCATTAGGTTCAGATAATAAACTCTTCTTTGTGACTGGTCCAGTGACAGGAACTGTATGGCCCACCGCAGGTCGAATGGCAGTTGTTAGCAAATCACCCTTGACTGGAATTTGGGCTGAAAGCCATGTTGGCGGCCATCTGGGTCCTGAAATAAAATATGCAGGTTATGACGATATCATTGTTGAAGGTATTGCAGATTCTCCAACAGTTGTCTCCATCGTTGATAAAGACGTCCAATTCCATTCGGGAAAGAAATACTGGAAATTATCCACTTCAAAAACAACTTCAACAATCCGAAGGGATCTTGGACAACCCTACAGCCATGTGGCATCAATTGGTCCCGCTGGAGAAAATCTAGTGAAAACTTCAGCGATTATGATTGATGGTGCCAGAGCAGCAGGACGAACTGGACTGGGCGCTGTTATGGGTAGTAAGAAATTGAAGGCAATACTTGTGAGGGGAACAGGGAGCGTCAAAGTAGCCCAACGTGAACGTTTCCGGAATCTATGGATTGAAGCACATAAACGCATTCAAGAAAACCCACAAGCCATTGAAATGCGCCGGTATGGAACAGCAATTTTGGTAGCTACAAAACAGAACATTGGTGAACTGCCCACTAAGAACCATAGGGAGGGCGTATTTGAAGGCTGGGATAAAATATCCGCTGAAACCCTACGGGACAAATTCTATCTGACAACCAGAGCTTGTTCGACTTGCAGACTTGCCTGCAAGAAAGCCTTCAAAGTTGATAGGGGACCCCACAAGGGGCTGATAACTGAGGGACCAGAATATGAGGGAATCATGGCAATGGGAAGCAATGTTGGTATTGACGACGTGCCCACCATTCTCATGGCACAACATCTCTGTAATGAATTTGGATTGGATGTCATTAGTGCAGGATGTACAGCAGCACACCTTATGGAACTGAGAGAACATGGCATACTAAAGCCCGAGGAATTATCTGGCATAGATCTTCGGTGGGGAAATGAAGATGCCCTTCTCCAATTTCTTGACGCTTTAGCTCACAGGAAGGGCATTGGTGACCTAGCTGCTGAGGGCACACATAGATTTGCTCTTAAGAAAGGCGCAAAAGCCGCACCCTTCGATATTACTGTAAAGGGGATGGAGGTTTCTGGTCAGGACGGTAGGGCACATCGATCAATGGCGCTTGGTCATGCTGTAGCCGCACGTGGAGCAGATCATCTCCGTAACCTTGTGACAATGGATCAATTGGCATACAAGGATGTTGCCGCTGAACGATTCGGAAAGGACAAGTTGCCTGAAATTTGTGACCCCTATGTTGAAACCTATAAGGCAATGGCAACAGTAGTCACTGAGAAAGTCTACACAATTAGAGATAGCCTCATTGTCTGTTGGTATACTTGTTCTTGGCCACCAATATTTTGGGTAGAGGATTTTGCACCTTTACTAGCATCTGTTACTGGCGAAGCAGCTTTTGATGACCCTGAAGAACTAATGCGAATTGGTGCTCGACTAGTCACCTTGAAACGTTGCTTCAATGTTAGGGAAGGCATAACCCGAAAGGACGACACTCTTCCAAAGCGGTTCACAGATGAACCAATGCCCAGTGGTCCAAGTGGAGGGCAGACTGTGAATCTTAATCCAATGCTTGACGAATACTACTCGCTCTATGGATGGGACGTAGCTACCGGAATTCCAACACGAAAATGTCTGCATGACCTTGGTTTGGATGATTTTGCAAAAGACCTTGATAAATTAGGTTTGCTACAAGAGTAATGTTAGAACAATTTATTTCCGTTAGATTAAGCGAGCCTTAAGTTCTGCAACTAGCATTTTTCCGATTAGACTGAGTGGATTCCTTATCATGCGATAATAGTCGATTTGACCCATTGCGAGACTTCTAATGAGTTGAGATAATCCGTGAAGATGTTTTGCCAACTTGAATGTTCCATAAAGATGCCTATGGATGAAATGGGCTACAGAAATGCTTGCGTTTAATTCTTCACCTAAGCGACCCCTGACTAGGGCAGGATATTCATTGAGTGTTGAAACGCTGAAATCTTGTTTCTGTACTGCCCTCACGGCGGTCCTTCCTGCGAGAATACCACTTTCCAGAGCATAGCAAATTCCCTGACCAGTGAACATATCAACAAAACCTGCAGCGTCACCTGCAAGAAGCAACCTATCAGAAACTATCGGTTGTAAGAATCCGGAGGCAGGAAGAGGGTGTCCACCAACATTCTGGAGGGGAGGAATAGGCAGACCAGTGTATCTAGCATATTTCTTCGTAAGAACACGCAAATGCCTTGGCAGATTCTTCAAGACAGTCGCTATACCTCCTAACCCTATTGAAAGACTCTGTCGCCTTGGGAATACCCAGAAATACCCAAGTGGAACCCACGGAAACCATAGGGTCAAAAGAGTTGGGTCAATCTTTTGTTCCAAAATATCTGCGGATATGGGGACATCAACCTCAACGCATATGCCTGTGGATGAAGCATCTAGGCGACTTCTTAATCCTGTTGCCCTCCCCACCCCACATGTTACTCCATCTGCTCCAATTACCAATCGTCCTGCAAAGACCCCATTTGAAGTCTGGCAGATGACCTGGTCCTTTTTTTGTTCAATACTTCTTACTCTATTACCATCTAGAAATTCTGTGCCAGCTTTAATTGCCTGCTTTACTAAGAAATGATCAAAGGCATGCCGTCTCACAGTTATTGCGAGCTGCTGATTGGAACGAAGAGTAAATGACTCCCAATCCGGACCCATTAACTGAATGCCATGAATCTTCCTTTCAACAAGGTTGGAAGGTGGATCAGCCCCGATAGTATGAAGTAGCCTTAACGAGCGTCCGGACACTGCGCCAGCACAAAGCTTCTCACGTGGGAATGATGACTTATCCAATAGGAGTGTATCAAGTCCTGCTTTGGCACAGACATTTGCAGATGCTGAACCGGCAGGTCCAGCGCCCACAATGATAGCATCATATAACTTGATACTGATCGCCTTCCAGGAAAAGTCCTTTTTTTACATTAAGTAGTAAAAAGTATCAATAATTCTTATTAGTGACGCAAAGGCTTATAACAAGGATTGATTCGCTCAAGCATCAGCTCAAATTGTGGTGAAATTGTATGGTTGTTGATGAAGAGCTTACACTATTAATGATTCCTGGACCTGTGCCAATACATCCACGCGTGTACCGTGCCATGTCCCGAATATTGTATGGACACCGAACAAAAGAATATCAAAAACTGTATCGGGAGACTGTTGAATTACTGAAACGATTGTTACATACAGAGCAAGATGTAATCATTTTTACAGCATCTGGCACAGCAGCGATGGAAGCAGCAATTGCTAATGTGTTAGAACCGGGTGAAAAAGTACTCAATATTGTGAATGGAAATTTCAGCGATCGATGGAATGAATTAACAACCACCTTTGGAGGAACTGCAGTTATCCAATCGTATGAGTATGGTCAGGCTGCAAACCCAAAGACGATAGCAGAGAAGTTGGAAGCTGACAACAGTATCCGTATAGTAACTATTTGCCACAACGAGACATCAACAGGCGTACTTAATCCCGCAGAGGAAATTGGTCGTGTTGTCAGGGACCATGACCGCCTTCTCATTGTTGATGGAATTACATCGGTTGGTGGGGATTACGTCTATCCGGATAAATGGAACTTTGATGTGCTCGTAACAGGAAGTCAAAAATGCCTAGGTGTTCCTCCTGGTCTTGGAGTCGTTTGGGTAGGACCTCGTGCCTGGCAAAAAATTGAATCCAGAAAGAAAAAGAACCCAGTATTCTATTTGGATCTTCTTGAGGCAAAGAAGCGCTTCGATGATGCCGGTGACTCTCCCTACACTTCAGCGGTTAGTCTAATGTATGGACTCCATGAGTCGCTAACAATTATGTTCGAAGAGGGATATCAACAACGTGTTGAACGACACCGCAGACTTGGGCGTATCACTCGGGCAGGTTACCTTGCGATGGGATTGGAACTGTTGGCTGACCCAGCCCATTATTCCAATACTGTTACAGCAGTAAAGTATCCGGCAGGTATTAATGACCAGGATTTCAGAAATTATGTCCGCAGCCTCGGCATTCTTATTGCTGGCGGTCAGGGACCCGTCAAGGGCAAAATCTTTCGAACCAACCATATGAACATCTGCACAGAACGAGACGTTTTGGCCACAATGGCGGTTATTGAGATTGCATTGAAAAAACTGGGGTTCAAAATCGATCTTGGTTCAGGAGTCGCTGGCGCTCAAGAGCAGCTCCTTAGAGAAAAGGTTTAGAAAGAGCCGTTACCCATCCTAGTTTATCGCCACCCTTAAAGAGGGGAGAGGGCAAACGTAGCAGGCTAATCACAGGGTTAGCCATACAATACATAATGTATTCAATTAATGGAGCTGTGAACAGGTATGACTCCAAAAGCAAAAGGACCAAAATCACCCACCAAGCAAAGAAAGGGTCGGAAAGCCCCCAAAACAGAAGCTAGGATTAATGTCGATGAAGGATTAATGAACACTCTAGTATCTCGATTTAGTCTAAGTACTTCTGAGGCAGAGGTGTACACAACAATATTAGTTATGGGTCAGCTTACACCCTATGAAATTGGTATTTACTCAGGGGCCACCCTAACTGAAATTGAATCTTCAATTAAATCACTTTTAAAGAAGAACCTCATCAAGGTAATGCCTGGGATTGTGGTCCGGTATCGCGCTTTTGCCCCCTACAAGGATTTAGCAGATGTAGTTCGTGATTTCCAACAACAAACGACTACAGCTTTGGATGAGCTTCAAACCACAAATGAAAAAGTTAGAGAAGAAATCAGTTCGAAATTTGGAACAGCATCATCCAGAATTGAATCAGATTTAGGGAAGTGGATTGAACAACAGGGTTCGACAATAAATGATGTACTAGCCGCCACGAAGGCTTCGCAAGATAAAGCTGTCACTAATCTTCTCAAAGCATTGACTAGTATTTCAAACTCCAGTTGCAACGGTTTTTCATCTCAAACCGCTCTAATTCAACAAAACTTGGAGCAGACCCCTACCGATTGTGTAAAACAGATTGAAAAAACATTCACAGAATCACTTGAGAGAACGCACGAAATAATGGAAAACCATCAGGTTACCTCAGAGCAATGGCTAGCTTCAGCGACCAAACAAATCCTTCAACAATTAGACACGACTACCAATCAGTTTGAAGCCCTAAAAAAGGATACTAGTTCTTCTATTCAACAAACCCTAGAAAAGGAGGCGGATGCTACAACTGCCAATCTCACCAATCAGATAGAAGGAACTCGCCAGCGCGCACAGAAAGTAGCCGCATCCGTTACAAAGGGACTTGAAACCCTCGGAGAAACAACCAAGAAAGTGATTGATGAAACACAAACACAACAGACCATAACCATTACTAAAGCATCACAGGA
>JABXGU010000239.1 GCA_016550415.1 archaeon
CTGCTGCCTTTTTACAGCGCTTTCTAAAAGACCATATATGAGCCTTTCAAGACTGCCTATTGAGGTGTGGACAATAATGCAGCCAACTTCTTCTCCTGACTCATTCACATAGGTGATGCCATACCGTTCAGCATCAGTAATATCAAGCTGAACAGTACACAATTGTCCCGTCCCACCTGCAGCATCTACAAACTGAAACTCATTCTTCACATTCCAATAATGGGTCATCTCCGGTAGCAGCTCTATTAGAATGGGTTTCTTCAGGTCACGAGCCAATTTAAAGAGAAGATCCTGCGTCGGCTTGTAAGAATCCTCAACAACCCGAAAGACAAGCAAATACTCGATACCAAGTTCACGAATTAGCCTATCGTAGTGTTTCGTAATCATCTCAAATTCTTCTTTGCCCTGCTCATAATCAGAACAGAAACAATGAATGTCAGGCATGGTAAAAGCCCGAAGACGACGCAACCCAACACATTCACCCCGCTTCTCCAACCTAAAAGAGGGAGACAACTCGAATACTCGAATGGGCAGTTGACGTTGAGCCATCTGAACATTCTTCATAATGGAAAAAAGACCAAAATCACCAGCAAACCGAAGTAAAAACTCCTTAGTCTCACTCAACTTAATGCGATAATCTTTCTCCAAGAACGCCTTTGCCTGCTCAGCAATATCCTTCTGACTCAACCGATACATAAGCGGCGTCTCAATACGCATCGCACCAATCGTATCCACAGCAACGGAATGAACAAACTCCTCAAGCAACGATTTTACAAGAGCACCCTTAGGATAGAAACGGAAATGCCCAACATCAGAGGCTGGCTCATAATCAAGCAGTTCTAACTGGCGCATCAACTTAATATGCGGAGGCTCACCCCGCGCAGCCCGACCCAACTCCTCTGTCTCAACGTAGGTGCGCAATTCGCCTTGAAGAGCCTTACAACTATCCAAATCATCCAAATCAAGCGGATGTTCATGACCTGCCAAGTCAATTATCAAATACTTCGCCAAATCCAGCACCTACTAAACAGAAGTCAGGATATTCGCGCCAAACTCATGTATTGACGGGAATAAACATTTCTGTAACCGACCATGAACAAGAAAGCAAGAAAACAAGCCCAATTCAAAAATGCAAGGGGATATGGCGGGCCCGCGGGGATTTGAACCCCGGACCTCCAGATCCGCAATCTGGCGCCAAAGTCAGTTAATGCTCATGGCATTAGCTTCTTTCTGGGAAGCGTGTAACGCTCTATCCAGCTAGGCAACGGGCCCTTAGTTATTATGATGGATTATCAAGAGAATCGTTTTCTTTGATTTGCCTATAAAGACTTTGTTTTATTTCGGGAGATTGTTCTAGGCTTGTCTGAGCGTGGAGTTATGAAAAACGGATTTATCCTGTTCCAGCTAGGATTTGGCGCCAGCTTTCTAGGTCTTCTAGTAGGCTCTCGCGGTGTTTGTCGGTTATGTCTTGGTTTATTTTGTATTGTTCTAGGATTCGTATCCATCGTGCCCATGGACCCATGAGTCGGGGGTCATGCCCTACTAGTCTGTGGGAGAGGTCGCGCCGTTTTCGCATTGCATGGAGAATATCTACTGCTCTTGTCATACGTTCAATTTCGTTACGCATCGCATCAACTTCGTCCAGTGCTGGGTTCTTTCCATATTGAGTTGAACTCTTTGCATGACGGTCAAGGATTGTTTCCACATCTGTGGGTTGAAGCGTTGCAGCATTGAGGGCTTCGTCGCATACCATGATTGCTTTTTCAATAATTGAAGCCAGTACAACAATCTTGTTCTGGGCAATGACGTTCGGGGGGTTTGCCAGTGATTCTTTGCTATCTGCCAATACTTTGGCTAGGATTTTCCGGAAATCGCGAACTTGCTTCTCGTATGACATTTGTTTTCTTTCCTTCCAGAAAATAGGATTCGCTGGAGCTCTGTTTGCTTCAATTATACTTGGGATAGAGTATTAAGATTTTCTCCTAAACGGTATCAAGGGGTACTTGATTTAGTACCTTGTAGGAGCCATCTTTTTGGTGCACTATTGTGTCGCAAAGGCGGATTCCGCCAAGTTCAGGGTGGAAAAGGTTGGATTCGATGCAGAAAACCATTCCGGGGAGAATTGGAGCTTCGCTGTTGATGCTGAAGATTGGTGGTTCAATTGGTTGAAGCCCTATACTGTTTCCCATCGTGTCTGGTGAATATGATTCAAATTCTCTTTCTTTGGCGACGTTATATATGGTTTGGGCAATATCTCTGGCTTGAATTCCGGGAATGAGCTTGCTACGAGTGGCTTGGAGACCATCACGTGCGCATTCGAATAATTTGCGCTTTGCCTCATTCGGCTTTCCAGTCATTACTGTACGCGTTATATTCGAACAATAATCATCGAACACTGCTGACAAGGCGATTACGATGAACTCGTCAGCACCAATTTCTCGTTGGCTGGCAGGAGCATATGAACATCCTGCTCGTGGATCAGAAGCTATGACTGTGGGATAGCCAGTCTGGTTTGCTCCAGCTTTTCTTAGTGTACGTTCTACTTCTGTAGCTACTTCAACTTCTGTGATTCCTGGTTGGATTATTTCAATGGCGGTCCGAACACCATGTTCTGCAATTTGAATAGCAGTTGTTAGTCGTTCAATCTCTGCTTCGTCTTTTATCATCCTTAATTCGGCTATGGTCATTGAGACATCCTTGAATCCTGCATCAGGGAATTGCCGCTTCAATTCTTCAAAGCGTCGTGCGGACACGAAGTTCAGCTCAATACCGATTAGGGAAGAAGAAAGACTAAGATTCTCGATTGTTTCTTTTATCAGATTTGCAAGTGTGGGAAGCTTGCCTGTCCCATTCTTAATCCCATATGGTCGGACATTACTTATCCAAGAACGAGCCTTCGCTAGACTAAATTCACCCTCTGGAACGATAAGGCATGGCTCACCATCTTGCCCAATCACTGCAGCGGATTCGCCACAAGTCATTAATGGCTTATATCCAGTGAGGTAACGAATGTTAGGCTTATCAAATAGAATGATACCGTTGATTTCTTCGCGCTTCATTATTCGCTGGCCACGATCCAGCCGCATTCAGAGACCACCGAGTTATCTTCCCTACCCATAAAGATTATATTTGTATCGTCCCGGCTTCGAATAAGCCATTTTACCTATAATACTATAAGGGGGAAAAAGCCGCTCTAAACAGATAGTTAATCAACGGGCTCGTGGTCAAGCAGGATAAGACGCCAGGTTCCGGACCTGGAAATCCCGCGTTCAAATCGCGGCGGGCCCGCCATTTCTTCGATTTATCATATTTGCGTTTGAGGGTCTCCCTGGTTGTGCGACTATAAGGCTTATAGCTGATTTTCTACGCTATTTTTCATCCTGTTGATGGAGGTTTGTTTGTGCAGATACAGGCTCGTTGTGTTAGTTGCTTATTGTCCCGAGCTTTTCAAGAGGTTCAGCTTGCGACAGATGATGCAACGGTTCAATTGTCAGCTTTGACAGAAGTAGTGAAGATACTGAACCATTCTCTTACTAAAGGGAATTATTTGGAGAAGATACCTGCATATGTTGGTACACTTCGTGATCATACAATCCAGCGAATAACAGGCTGTCAGGACCCCTTTGCGGCAATGAAGAAGCAATCGAATGAGAGCGCATTGCGTTTACGTCCTTCCTTAGAAGCATATGTTAGCGATGCTACAAATGCAGAGACACGATTTAGGAGAGCCTGCCTTGTTGCGTCACTTGGCAATATTATTGAGTATGGAGTAGAAGGACACGAAATACCTTGGGATAACTTGGATACTCTCGTTTCAAAGACCCAGGCAGAATTAGCTATTGACCAAATCAAGGAAATATATCAATTGGCAAAGAAAGGTCGTTCAATCCTTTTTTTGACGGATAACTCTGGTGAAGTCGTCTTTGACAGAATACTTGTTCAGGTGATAGCTGAATTGGGTGGAGAAGTCACCGTTGCTGTGAAGGGAGCACCGGTTCTGAATGATGCTATGCTAGAAGATGCAAAGACCGCCCAAATTAATGAGTATGCTAAGGTTGTGACAACAGGTGGTGGTGCAGTTGGTGTTCTACCCCAGTGGTGTTCCCGAGAATTTCTTGACCGATTTGCTTCTGCAGATTTTATCATTGCAAAGGGTATGGGACATGCTGAAACACTACCTGAATTCAATTTGCCAAAACCCACTGCTTTGCTTCTTCGTACTAAATGTGATCCAGTTGCTAGTTTCTTCAATGTACCTAAGGGTCGAAATATTGCCAAGTTGTTAGTGAATAATAAGGGAAGGTTAGGTCCATTATAGTATTCAATTTAAGAAGTTGTGAGGAGGAGGTAATCCTGAGCAGAATACTCCTTTTCTATTGTTGCTCAACTTCTGTGGCTATATAGTAGTATTCGCCTCTCTGCTTCTGCTCTCGATCGAGCCGACTATCCTGCTTATTTACCCTTGGTCGTCCTGAGGCATAATCTCGACGGAATGTCACCCCCATGTCTCGTAGGAATGCGTTCATTCCAGACCTAAGATCTATTGGGGCATGACAAACTCCTTCTACACCTGGTTTACCAGTGAAAACAGAAATTGTGTCAGCAAATGCTGAAATGGAAACCATGTCATGTTCTACTACGAAGGCAGCTTTTCCACCATCATGCACAATACTACGTATTACTTTTGCCGCAGCAAGACGCTGTTCAATATCGAGAAAGGCAGAAGGCTCATCTAAAAGATAAAGGTCTGCTTTGCGTGCAAGACAAAGAGCAATAGCAACTCGTTGGAGTTCACCTCCGCTCAGTTCAGTGAGTTGTCGGTCCTCCAGTTGGCTGAGAGATAGGGGACGAATGACATCGGATTTGAATACGCTGGTAAGGACTGAAGCACCTCCTGCTGCTTGAAGTGCCCCAATTACTGTAATGCCGCTCTCGGGAGTGATGTATTGTGGTTTGTAACTTACTCTAATATCGGTTTCTGGAACTAGCCCTTCGTCAGGAGCCAAATCCTTTGCAAGTAAACGTACAAAGGTTGTTTTTCCAATGCCATTAGCACCTAATACACCAATCACTTCTCCCTGGTGTACAACTCCTGGCATAACTTGAAGTGAAAAATCTTCAAAGCGTTTTGCCATAGCGTCGTACTCTAATAGCTCTTCAACTGTAGACCAATATTCCGCAGGAGGAGGACGGGCTTCAAAATGAATTTCTTCATTTCGAAAACGAACATTGCTTACAGGTAGATATCCATTTAGATAATGGTTGATGCCTTCTCTAACACCATACGGATTAGTTACAATCCCATATACTCCTGGTTCACCATAGAAAATGCAGACATAATCTGAAATATAATCTGCCACAGCTAGATCGTGCACAACGCTGATTACGGTTTTCCCTTCAGCAGCTAAGGATCGTATTGCACGAGCGGTCCGCACCCTTTGGTATACATCCAAGAAGGAAGTAGGTTCATCGATTAGATATACATCTGCATTACGAGCTATTACTGCGGCAATGGCAACTCGTTGAAGTTCACCACCACTTAATACCCGGATATCACGGTGCATGATGCCTTCTAGTTCCAATTGCCCAACTAGCTCCGATAGTATTCCTCGCTGATCCGTGGATTCGAGAAGCTGCTTGACTGAGCCTGAATATGTTTCAGGGATTGCTGAGACATTTTGCGGCTTATATGCCACTGTCAGCTCGCCTTTTGCTGCATTTTCAAAATAGGGTTGAAGTCCAGAACCACGATAATTACGGATAATTTCTGACCATTCAGGGGGCGCTTCAAAATTGCCCAAGTTTGGCTGAAGTTGCAGGGCAAGGATTTTCAATGCGGTTGATTTGCCGGTACCATTTGCACCTACCAGACCAGTTACTGCTCCTGGTGCTGGTATAGGCAATCTGAATAGTTTGAAGCTGTTGGGTCCATAGCGATGAGATGTATCAGTTGCTAATTCATCAGCGAGATTTACGATACTGATTGCTTTGAAAGGACATTTTCTGGTACAAATTCCACAGCCTGTGCAAAGAAGTTCTACAATTCGAGGTTGTCCCCCTTCCTTTTCAAAAACCACTACCTCATCACCCATTCGTACAGGAGGACAGAATCGCCTGCATTCTCTTGTACACTTTTTAGGATTACAGGCTTGGGTATCTAGCACCGCTACACGCATTTTTGTTACACTCCCTTGTTTCGACCTTCAAACCACGCTTTTAGTTTTGCGGGATGACTAGAGCTGCGGGTCCATTAGAATAGTGTGATGTTGACTCCATTGAGAACGAAGAACAAGATAATGGAGTGCTGTTGCGGCACGCTGAGGAGTGGAAAAGTTTGGTATACTAGCTTTGGTCAATATTGGAATCCCTTCAGCCACTATATCACCTGCAAGCCAACATGTAGCGAGAGGTTTTGCTGGGAAACCTCTTTTGACCTCTACAACTGCCTTGCTTATGCTTTGAATGTCTCCAAAAGTAGTTGGTACACAGAGTACCAGAACCATATCCACTGAATCACTAGCTAGTAACAATTCAATGGTTTTCTGGTAGAGTTTAGCATCTCCTTCAGGACCAACATCTATAGGATTGGCCATTGGAAGAACTGGAGACAGAAAGGAGGCGAACTGCTTCACTAAAGAAGGCTTGAACGTGGGAACTTGAAGTTGGGCACGAGCACAGGCATCAACAGCTAGGACGCTTGGACCCCCACTATTTGTCACAATACCGACACGATTCCCTGAAGGTAATGGTAGGTTCATTAAAGCCTTGCAGGCATCAATAAAGTCTTCAAGAGTGTTGGCGCGGAGAACCCGCGATTGGCGAAAAGCACCAGAATAAATGTCTTGTTTCCCTGCAAGAGCGCCAGTATGGGATTTGATAGCCCTAATGGCTGCAAGAGTATCACCGGGCTTAAGAATTAGAATTGGTTTTTTCAATCCAATTTCTCGGGCGACAAAGAGAAACTTACGAGCATCACGGAGACCCTCCACATAGCAACCTATCATTTTTGTTGGTTTATGGGTGCCAAGATATTGGAGTATCTCTTCAGGACCAACATCAGCAGCATTTCCATAACTAACAAACATACTGAAACCTAATTGCTCAGCGCGTGCTAATGCTTAGACTACTGCACACATTGCACCACTTTGTGAGATAAATGCGAGATTTCCCTTCTGAATCCGATTTTCAAAGCTGGAGTACACATTTTCCCAAGGAGCAACAAACCCTGCACAATTTGGACCTAGCATACGCATACCATAATGTCTTACACGTTCGGTCAATTCTGCTTCTAAGTTTTCATCTCCGACTTCGCTGAAACCTGAGCTTATTACAATGATTGCGCCTAAGCCCTTTCTTCCACAGGCATCTACTGCATCAAGAACTCGGTCCTTGTGTATAGCAATTATCCCCAAATCAACTTTGAATGGTGCATCCTCGATAGAGGCAAAAACAGGTTGGTCCATAATTTTTGTTAAGTGGGGGTTTATGGGATAGATTGGACCGGGAAAATGACCATTAACTAGATTCTTTACAAGCTGAAAACCAATACGGTCTTCTTTGTCTGTGGCACCAATGACTGCCACTGAGCGTGGGTGAAATAATTGATTAACAGATGGAGAGTGATCAGTAGACATTGAAAGACACCGGGGTCAATTTGCATTCAATTTAGCCTAAGATATTAGGTAAATTTAGTGAATGCAGGGTGCTGTGGCTTCATAAGATTTTTTGACTGACCCTAGAATATACGAAAGAATCGCTTCAAAATCATTCAGATTCTAGGATTTTTGCCAATTCTCTGTAACGTGAACGAAGTGTGACTTCAGTTACCCCAATCGCGGTGGCAACTGATTGCTGAGAGCGTGATTCACCATGCTGTTTTGCTGCAAGGTAAATTGCAGCAGCCACGTAGCCCTTTGGATCCTTTCCTGATAGATGCAGTTTCTCAGTTGCAAAGGCCAATATCTTGGTGGCTTTCTGCTCAACAAGAGGTGACAAGCCAAGTGCGTTGGCAAAACGGGGGACAATCTCAGCAAGATTTTGCTGCTTTGGCTTCAACTTGAGAGTTTTGAAAAGCAGGACGTAACAGCGTTTGATTACTCGTTCTTCTTCATCAGAGGCTTTCAGAACTATATCAAGAGTTAGGGGAAAACCGCATGTTTTAGCAGCGGTAAAGATACAAGCTGCCACCATTGCTTTAATGCTATGACCTCGCAATAAATCATTTTTGTAAGCTTTTCGATAAAGAATTGCTGCTGTTTCTCGTATATGTCCTGGCAAGCTAAGCTTCTCAGCCAATCTACGAACTTCCGTGAATGCAATCGTTAAATTGCGGCGGCGCCATGAGGAACGAGAGTTCCATCGAATAATTCGTTCAATTCGCCCATTATGTTCGGCTGAGCCATCTGACCCATTCGATTGACGAGAAACGCGGGTTGACAATCCAAAATCCGGTAGCATTTGAGAGAGAGGAAGACCATTTGTGCTTCGTTGAGCACGTTCTTCAGGAGTAAAGGCTCGTACTCCAGCCCGAGGATCTATCAGGGCTTCTGATAGAACAAGTCCACATCCACTACAAATCAGTTCACCACGTTGTGGATCGTGGACAATTTCAGAGGATCCACAATCTGGGCAAATTGTTACATCTGAGTGTTTTGCCACAGCAGATCCTTTTTCTTGAATTTCAATGGTCAATTGATTCATTACCTCAAGCAATGAATGTTAATGGCGGTTTTTTATAGCTCCGCCTAAAAAGCACCAAAAACATCAACTTTCGCATATAAAAGTAGAGAAATTTCCCCAACACTTGTCAAACCATGATTATTAGGAATTCAAGCAATTGGTATGCGTCCAATCTTCCAGGGGGATTCAGGGAGCATGTTTGTTGTATCGACTAAACGACCTTGTGCTGCTTTTAGTTTTCCAATTTGGTCCTTGTATTCTTTGTGTGGTGTCACGATGATAATGCAATCTGTAGAAAGGATTTCATCAAAGTTTGCAGGGGTGAAACCCATGTTCACAATTTCTTTGGGAGTGAAATAGGGATCATTAGCTAGGATGGCAGCAGGTTGGTATTCAAGAAGTCGGTTTCGTATTTTTAGACTGGGTGCAAATCGTGTTTCTTTGACATCTGCACGGAAGGAAATTCCCAAGATACCTACACGGGATGCCTTGATTGATTTTTTATGTGCATTAAGGCATCGGATAGTTAGGTCAACTGTGTGGCTGGACATATTGTCATTTATGTATCTTGCTTGGCGAAGAAGCACTGCGTTGACATCCAGCTCTTTGGCTTTGTTGATGAGGAACCAAGGATAGACTGGGATGCAATGACCACCCACTCCCGGACCTGGCTTGTGAATCATGCAGTGCTCACTTGTGCCTTTATTGGCTGCTGCTATTACTTCCCAGACATCAACACCAAGAGGTTCACATATTTTTGCGAGAAAATTGGCGTAGGAAATGTTGAGGTCACGATAAGTTCCTTCAGCGACCTTGACTAGCTCAGAAGCAATTAGTGAAGAGGTGCGGACAACATCCCCAAAGACACCATATATACCAGCTGCTGCTTCGCAACTGGCATTATCAATACCACCAACTATTTTGGGGAATTTGTAGAGATTACGCATCACGCGACCAACCATAAGGCGTTCAGGGCTATGAGCTAGACCAAAATCTTTCCCTGCAACAAGACCACTCTCAGATTCCAAGATTGGCTTAATTACACGCTCAGTGGCACCAGGAGGCATGGTTGTGGACGTGATGACCAGATTGCCCTTCTCTAGACCGCGACCAGCCTGCTGCGTTGCATTCTGAATAATAGAATAGTCTTCTTGCCCAAAATCGTTGACCAAGAGAGGTACGAGAATTATGATGGCGTCAGCTTCACTGGCAGCCTTTGCGCCATCTGTCGTAGCTTTCAATTGACCAGATTTTACCATTTTACGAAGAAGCTCAGGAATTTGAGGCTCACCTACAAGGGGGCAATCACCTCGGTTAATCTGATCAACAAGAGTTTGATTCTTTCTAACTCCAACAACTTTAGCGCCTTCCTTGGCGAAGGCAACAGCTACTGGGAGTCCCATATTACCAATGCCAACTAGGTCGATTGTGATTTGGCCTTTCCTCAGTAGATTGGTGACCTCTTCTGCTGATTGTCCATAGACCTTTTTCATTGTAGGAGAACCTCTCGCCCATAGCTCCGCAATGGTTCTATTAAGGCTTATTATCTTCGACCCTTTTGCTATTAGCGAAAAGCATGGAGTAACAGGGGAGAATTAGCGTGATTTGTTAGGTTTGAGTTTGTCGGTAAGAAAGGCAAAAATCATAGGTAGAATGTGGTTAAAACGACCTGCCCAAAAATGATTGGCGTCTTTGATTAGGCGAAGGTACTTTTCTTCCACCTGCAACTGAGCATAGATTGCTTCTGCTTCTACGGATGGAATGAGGTCGTCATCGAGTCCGTGAATAATGTAGGTTGGGCAACGGATGTACCGTATGATGTCTTGAATTATTGAAGAATCAGCATCAGAAGGATGTAGACTAGCGCTAATTGTGACCAGTGCTGCAGGGTCAGCCGTCATCGCAGCAACAAGAGCAACACTGCCACCAAAACTATAGCCACAAAGAGCAATTCGTGATTCGTCAACGTGAGAATTGTTACGGAGGTATCTTACTGCACTAATAGTGTCCTGTGTTTCACCAATACCTTGACCATAACTGCCTTGACTGTTGCCAGTTCCACGGAAATTGAAGCACAGCGCATTAAAACCAAAGGAATGCGCTGTATCGAAAATGGCACGCACCCTACTGTCATCGAAATTCCCACCCAAAAGAGGATGAGGATGGCAAATTACTAGACCTGGTTGTCCAGGATTGGGTACTAGGAAAAGACGACCTTCGATTAAGAGAGAGTCACTGTTGAAGGTGATGGGGAGTACATTTGAGTTGTGAGTGGTGGGTTGCGTTGAACCCTTAGTCATTGATGTTATCCTCAACTGTTATTTTACTGAAATCGTAGTTAAGTATAATAACGACGATGAAATTTAGCTACTTAAAGCTGCGTCTTTAGAAGAAGGAAAGTAAGTATTCGAAAGCTTCTTGAACCTACAAACTCTTTTCTTCGATTTATTCTGAATCATTAACTAGAAACGGTGTTTCCAATTTAGAAGTGATAGTTGTGGCAAGAAAGCAAAAAACCTCACAAAGGGAAGCTAGTGAGTTTGTACTTGAAGCCAAGGATTTGCATCGTATCTACACAGTTGGTGATATTCAAGTACCTGCCCTGAATGGAGTAAACCTCCAAATCCGACCTGGAGAATTCGTCGTGATTCTTGGAGTATCAGGGAGTGGAAAGTCAACTCTTCTGAGTTTATTGGGTGGTCTGGATAGACCCACAGAGGGCAGCGTTTTGATTGAAGGACAAGATTTGTCACAGATGAGTGATGACCAACTAGCTGATCTTCGCCTCCACAAAGTTGGATTTATTTTTCAATTCTTCAATCTCATGCCCCAGCTGACCGCTCAAGCTAATGTTGAGCTTCCCTTGTTTTTGGCTGAGATTCCCTCCGAAAAGGCGCAGGAGCGAAGTCAGGAACTCTTAGACCTAGTTGGTCTGACGCAACGAGCTAACCATCGTCCTACGGAGCTCAGCGGAGGAGAACAACAGCGTGTTGCTATAGCTAGAGCCCTTGCCAATAATCCGACAATTATACTTGCAGATGAGCCAACAGGTAACCTAGATACAAAAACTGGTAAGGAAATCATCAAGCTTCTACGTGAAGTAAATCAAACTAAAAATCAGACCTTCATTGTAGTTGGGCACGACCAAAGATTGAAAACAGTTGCCGACCGGATTATTGAGATGGAGGATGGGCGATTCATTAGAAAACAGGAGAAAAGAGGGATGAGAGAGCGATGAAGGCAAAACGTATCATGATTTTGGCTTGGACACAAATGCGGCGACGGAAACTTCGCACCAGCCTAACAACACTGGGCATCATTGTTGGCGTAATGACGATGGTGTCCATATCAGCTCTTGGTAGTGGATTTCGAAATGAAGTTACTACCCGATTGGTACAAGGCTTCGAACCTGACATCATCAGCGTCCTACCAGCCAGCGACCTCTTTACCGCCTATGGCTTTGATTACTTAACTATGGATGAAGCGAAGAAAATCTCCGCCTTTGATCATGTTGATTATGTTATGCCACTTCAACGGAAAGGAGTGGTCCTGCATAAACCGGATGAACATATGGAAACGCGATTGCTTGGATTGAATTTCTCAATCATGTGGCAAATATACGAAAATCGACTCAGCTTTGCTGAAGGGGGTTTGCCTGACCCGAGTCGTAACGATTCAGCAATTCTTGGTTATATGGATACACCTTGGGCTCACGTGAATGATACGGTGAAGGCAGAAATTATTGTTAGAGATGGTGGTGATATTCAATTCAGAAACTACACCTTCACTGTTAGTGGGATACTTAATGAAGTGGGTTACTCTGGAACTACTCCCTTCGACAGGAGCTTCATTATCCCCTTGGACACCTGCCAAATCATCCATGAAACACAGCACCTTGAAACAATTATAGTCAAGGTTGATGACCCCATCTACTCTGATTCCGTAGCAGACCATATACGGGATTATTATGAGCATAATGTCTTAGTCCTTGTCTCCAGTCAAGTCATTTCAACAATTGGTGGCATATTCACACTCATAGAGCTATTTCTGATGGGCATTGCATCTATCGCCCTACTTGTTGCTGGTGTATCTATTCTGAACATAATGCTTGTATCAGTTATGGAGCGAACTAGGGAAATTGGTATAATGAAAGCGCTGGGTGCTAGAAATCGTACAATTCTTGGTCAGTTTTTAGCAGAAGCTGTGCTCTTGGGGATTCTGGGCAGCGCCATTGGTATCGGTCTAGGATGGATACTTGCTCAAGGTATGGGGCAGGTCATTCCAAACATATTATCTAACAATTCTATACTATCGTATATTCCCTCTGAATTCGCTTTGCAGCCACAAATGACCTTAGATACAGTTTTGCTTTCAACCCTATTTGCCGTTGCTGTAAGCGTCATCTTTGCACTTTATCCTGCCCGAAAAGCAGCCAAGCTTGATCCAGTTCAAGCTCTACGCTACGAATAAAAAAAGAAACCAAAAATCTCAATCCCATTTGACGCCATTTACACAACTACGGAGGAGTCAAGTATGTCAGAAAAACACGGGAAAAAGAAATGGCTTCACCAAAAACTAGGACTCAAGGTAATTGACAGCCATTCTCATTACCTATCCTATGAGGCTATTCGAGGTTGGGGTATTCAGCAGGGTCAAATGGGAAAACGCATCCAATCACGAACAGACATAAAGGCAGTGGATTTACCGAAACCGGATGAGGATTTTGCTCAACGTTGGATAACAGAGCTAGACAGATACGGAATCGATCGAATCGGGATGATGTTGGGCCAAGAAGTATGGAAAGAATACGCAAATGCCATGAAACGCTTTCCAAATCGGTTCTATGGCTACGCCAATATTAACCCAAAAAATCCTAAGGCAGAAGAACTAGCTCATCATGCAATCCATGATTTTGGACTCAATGGTTTCAAACTGTACCCAGTGGCAAACCAATTCCACACCTATGACAAGGCTGCGTATAAAATCTACCAAGTAGCATATGAATTAAATGTGCCAGTTCTCCATCATTTTGGTGTTTCCATTGGACACGGCGTTGATCTCCGTTATGGTAACCCATTAGATTTGCAGCCAGCAGCAAGGGATTTCCCTGAGGTAAAATTCGGAATTGCACATATGGGAGCAGGCATGTTCCGAGAAACACTCCTTCTATTCTATCAAACAGATAATATCTACATTGACACATCAGGGTCAAACATTTGGATGCGCTACATACCCTATCCCACAACTCTTGAAGGAGTCTTGAAACGAGCACTGGAAGCTGCTGGTCCAGAGCGAATCGTATTCGGTACGGATAGCTCCATGTTCCCACGTGGTTTCCGAATTGATATTCTCGAAAAACAGCTTCAAACCCTGAAGCGTCTTAAGGTAACAAACGAGGCCCTAGAATTGATCTTCGCAGAGAATGCTCGCCAATTATTAGATCGCTCGCCATAAAGAGGAAAAGTTCAAGGCTTCAAAGAGCTGTTGGATGAACAGGCTTACTGGATTATTTGGATGGTTTCTGTCGTTTTAATGGGGTCTTTGCATCTAAACTGTAGAGTGCTTTAATGAAAAGAGTACCACCGCAACGAGGGCATTTACCAACCTCTCTGAAAACATAATCTCTTGATTCGAATGGACCTTCCGATTCAACACCACAAGATTGACAGGATATAAGGCGACGGACCTCAGAAACGTCCATTTTTGGTACACCTCGTAGGTCACGGACTAGCACAACGATGAAGATGATAATTGATAATCCGGCAAGACACCAAAAAATCAGGTTGAAAGGATATTCTGAAAAGAGACCCCAAATAGCGAAGATTAATCCAAGAGTCAGTAGGAGCGCCCAAGTTAGGGGTTGCTTGTATCGACTGGTAGTGATGAGAGAGCTAGGTTGCCCAGCTGCATGAATTTTCAGTATAGCCATTATCCACGACCTCATTTGGTATAATCTATAATGCTCCTTCCCTGTGAGATTTGGGTTTTAAGCATGGCGGTTATTGGGAAATGCAGATGCTAGAATCTGTTATTTAATTCGTCGCTTGAGACGATCAATTAGGGACAGAGTATCTTGAAGCTCACGTTCTCGAGCTTCAATGAGAGGCCAGATACTAAGACCAATACTTTCACCGGATAGTTCAGAGAATAAATCCATGAAAAGCCCAACCTGGTAGGCATACATATTGGAGACTGTCCTGGATGGCAAACCATGCTTGATATGATATTCATAGAGGGCATAGTCACTCCATCGCATGTAGGTCTGAGCCTTCCAGAGAGTGTCTATGTTCAGCGGAAAGTGCATAAGCGCATTCTTTTTGCCTATAATCGGATAAAGGAATGGAGCCTGGAAGGGATTCCGGACATCCCACTCTATGTGAAGTAAGTCTTGTGTTTTTAGTGGGTCTAGTTCACAATCTAGAGGTTCATTATTGTGGAGGATCTCAGGTGAACAAAGGTCATAGGAATGCCATTTCCGAGGAACGTAGAGGGTAAAACGTTCTCCGGTTCCATGTAAAACATCAATATGGCTGACCTGCTGGTCTTTTGGTACTGGTTGGTAATAGTAGCTCCCGCCATAGGCTTCAGTCATGTAGTTTGCCATGGGATTGAAGGCATCTGGTGTAATTTGCATGTCTTTGCTGTTCCAATTGATAAAAGTGCGAATAATATGACCTGGACGTTTACCTGATAAGAGTGGCTTTGCACCATAATCAGCATTAAAGGCGGCAAGCAGAGGTTCATATTGTTTACCCTCTTTTCGCACGATTA
>JABXGU010000240.1 GCA_016550415.1 archaeon
AGTACGATGTGTAGACTATTCCTCGGTATGCAAGAATAGTACCATAATTTGATCCAGATGTATCCATGGCAAGGTAACTAGCTCCGTTAAGGACTGAGAGGTCCCAACCTGTACCCATCGGGTAGAAGGTATATGGATATGACGTTGTGAAGGGATCTGCAAGATTCAGAAAAATAGCATGTCCAGGTTGTAATATATTCAAGTTGGATAGACCATAATACATATCGAAGAACAAATCGTCTCTTACACCAAAAAATGAACCCATTGATTCGGAATGTAATGCTAAAGTAAAGCCACTGGCAAATAATCCATGGCCTGCATGGATATAGGTTTTAATTGCCTCAATTTCTTGGGAAGAGTAGGGTTCAAAAAGATAAGGAATGATAAGAGCATCAGCATTACTTGTCTCGAGATCTTGAAGAGTGAAACTGGTATTTGTGCCAGCAAAGGTCGTATAATTGATGAAAAGTGGTATCGTGCCATAATCCTGCCAATTAAGGTTAATTTCGTCCCAGCAAAAATCACCGGGATACTCGGTTCCCGCACTTGGTAATACTAATGCAATTAGACGCACGCCGATTGAGCTCGTGATATTCACGTAACCAGTAAGGTTAGCATGAATTGAAATTAGCCCTGAAATGGTTGGTGAAACCGTAAATTCCACCATTCCTGTAGAATTTGTGTAGCCTGTATCACTTACTCCACAACCAGTGATATTGATGAAACAACCATCGAGAGGGAAGTGTTCATAATAATTGGTGGCAATCACCACTAAGTCTTGGGGTGTGGTTCTAACTAGATAGGTTGGAATGGTATTGACTTCAATTATGGGTAAGTCATAGACAATGATGTCACCAGTTAGATTTAGAAAACCATACTTGGTGATTTGAACTACAATTATTCCCGCACTGGTGGGTGTAATAATGATGGAGCAGTTGCCAAAGGAGGTAGTATGATTGGTGGCAGAAATCCCACATCCATTGAAGGTTACTTCTGCCCCAGAAATGGGTTGGCCTGTAGCCGCCTCAAAGGCTTCAATTATGATAGTTTCTGTCGTACCTGTTTGTAAGGCATCATCGGAAAGTGTTGCTTCAATACTAGGTTGTAGCAGAAAGGCGATGGCGTTTTGAATGAGGAGGTTCCGATGATCTTGATTGCTAATTGCGTCGATTGAAAATCCGATATAGACAACACCGCCATAGGTAGGTGTTGGAGTGAGGGCCGTGATAGCAGCATTTGGAGCAGCTTCTCCCACATAACCACTTACCCGGGTTGAACCGTTAATAGCGGTGATAACATCAGCATTAGGGGTCCCCAGACCGTCAAGTAATGGAATTGTGGCAGGTAATCCAGAAGTAATTGTATGGAAGGTGTTTTCTAGTGTTAATGAGCCAGTATTTGCTAGATTCGTTACATGATCCGTATGGGTAAGGCTCTGGAAAGTAGCATAATAAATGGAGTTTGCTAGATCTTCGGACATTAGACATCCTTCAAAGAGGATTTGACCACCAGTGTTGTGGTAGGAGAATAGCACATCAAGGAGAAAACTATCAGTGGAAATGAGTGGATATCCGATATTATCTCCGATGGTAACAACGACAGCATCATAAGATTGAAGTAGGGAAAGACTAGGTTCTCTCTCATACCTCGGATAGAAAATAGAGACCACATATTCAGATTTAAGAGCAACATAATAGTCGCCAAGATTCGTCGAATCACCCCGATTATCAGCAGCCCAACCACCAGGATAGTCAGGTCCGTACCCACCCGTATCATCAGCAATTACAAGTATTTCACCTCGTTGTACCAAAAAGTTCGTGCCAACACCAGCATGCTCCATCCCACTCTCTAGGGTTACATGGAGACTGAGCCATCCAAATGCAGTGAGATTCAGACTTTCAGAATATGCTCCACCAGTTATTGTAAAGAGTTTGGTGGAAAGGAGGTTGCCTTCTGCATCAAGTAGTGTAGCATTTCCAGTGCCATCAGCTGTGGCAGTTCCTGAGAAGTCGATGAAGCTGAAGTATTGTGGAGTTGAATCCAATTGAAGTGTTAGTGATTGGTTGCCAACATAGAAGGTGTTAATCGCTGTATATGCAAAAGGTTGTGTAATACTGGTCTCTACAGTATAATTTCCAGCAACTTCACTGACAATGAAAGTTGTAGTATATTTGCCTTGACTGTCTGTAATATGAGGACTGTTATAGACGACGCGTCCAAGGGGATCATGAACAAGTACATTGACAGTGTCGCTGATGGGTGTGTTATTGTAGAGTAGATTACAGGTTCCATTCAATTGTACAACTTCGTTGATTTCAACCTGAGTAGCAGTGTTGGTTACGTTGTGTTTCCAGTATAGGGACATTGAGGGATCCCCGAAGTAGATGGCTTGATAGACTGTCTCAAGACTGACGGGATCAGTCATCGAATATGTCATCACCATTTCTTGACGAGCCGCATGAAGGGCAAGCTTTGGACTGGCATACCGTTCTGTGAGTGCAGTGTCGAAGAAGTAATGCCAGAAGCGGTTATGGAGGCCGTCAAAAGCATGATAGCCTGCCCACGCAATCCTTGTAGCACCAATATAAGCAACAGCACCACCATTAGGATTCCGGAAGAAAGCTTCACCAATTGTTGGCTCGTAAGTTTCCGCATCAAATGCGGCCGTTTCACAGGCCATAGCAAAAGCAAAGGGTGTTCTTGCACCATTCAGAAGATTTGAAACTTCGCTTCCGCTTTCCTCGTCTAGTGCCCCAACCCATCCTCCATACCAGCCATGGTCAAAAAAGTCGACGATGCCCACACCAGTATTAATCCGGTTAATCACATTGGCATTAGATAAGGAACCATCGGTAGGATAGGTACGATGAACATCAAAGAAGGAGTCATAGAGGAACTGTTGGTTGAGTTCCTCTTCGATCATATTCGCACCATCACCCCACCCAAAACAATCGGGTCCAATCAGTAGAACATCATTCATCCAGGACCCAGGTGCGGGATTGCTTTCTAATTGAATAATGGCATCGAGCACATCTACAGCCTGGGTAACAGTTTGTATGGGAATCCGTCCGACCAAGACCTCTGGATAGAAATCGACGTTATCATCAGTCTCACCAAAGAGATTATTACCGTTTGCATCCCAATCGCCATCTAAGCACTCAAAATACATATCACTGGGTTCGGTGCCATTATCTAGTCCACCTGCAAGATATGGATCCCATACCTCACGTGTTGGCACCACATCACCGTCTCCTACAAGGAAAAAGAATAGCGTGTTATTTTGTGTGTAAGACGCCTGGATGTAAGTCCGCATTTGCTCAGCCCAGTCTCGTCCAGAATAGGTGGCATAGATGGTTTCCACAGGCATGATGGAGACATCATATCCTAAATCTTGCTTCCACTGCTGAAAGGCCCCCAAACTTGGTACAAATGATGAGGGGGCGATTATCACATAATCCTGTCCTGCCCCGTTGAACTGTGATTCATATGGATTTACATGCAATTCCTCAGAAGTTACGGGTTCTGAAAACGTGATATCGACTTCAAAGGCGACTATTAGGTTCGCATGCTTTTGCACTGGATTATATTGCATGAGACTTAATTTCACAAATAAACCCATAGTCCCTCGCATTCCTACCTCGCGGTAATCCACTAAGGATGTGGGCATTAAACTTGAAGTTGAATATGCTTGCTCATCAAAGTAAAGTGTGGGATTATTTGGATGAGTACTTGCAAGACGCAGAGGTTCAGGACCAGGGACTAGAGATAACCCATCAATAGATTCCATTAAGCGTGAATTCACTTGAACAGAAAGTGGATGAACGTTAGCAGGTAGAGAAAACAAGAGGTTCTTATATAGAAGTGTTGGACATCCATAATCTGTCGATGTCTCTGCCCCCTCCACAATAACTGTCTGATATATACCTTCATCAAAGGCATAGGAGAGAATACTATAACTCCCAATACGCACCGATATTCGAAATCTGTTCCCTTCCGCTTTTTCTTGTATTAGCATTCCTGAACCCATTTGGGTAAAATAGCTTGTTTGCCGGTGGCGGATTCTTTCCGCAGCCTGACGATATGATGCTAAAATATCACGATAATCCTGCCAAGATCCTTTCGCATCACGCCAATACCACTCTCGTTCTTCATCACTAACTCGATTATCTAAGCTTCCAACTCCATCTGTTAGCCCCTCGAATCGATTAGTGTCTAAGGCATTAACAGAAGTAGAGCGGGATGAACCTGAAGGATCCCTTCCTGCAAAAGATGGCGTTGCAGTTGCTAACAATGACGGAACCACTAAAAGCGAGATCGCTAGGAGACAAATCAATTGCTTAAATCGGAATTTATACATCTTCTATCCACCAAGCTCAATCTTGACGTAGAATATAGTCAGAATAACCCACCCACTATTCCCAAACATCATGATGCAAAAGGAATACAAGCTATATAAATTTTAGACATCCGGCTGAAGAATTCGGTTGACCTTTAGAAATGCTGAGTGGATGAATCTATTCCTTGGTTTGTTGAATTCGAAACATTAATAAGTATTCTATTGTTAGAATACTATATTATGAGAATACTTGACGAGTTAACACAGGCTGAAGTCGCAGTACTTAGTTTACTCAGCGAAGGTGAAGCCCACGGATATGCACTAAACGAAGCTATAGAAGAGCGGGGATTTCGGAATTGGACAAATATCGGCTTTTCTTCAATCTATGCGATTCTTAATCGACTCGAAAAAGCCAAATTAATTACAAGCCGACTGAACCCATCGGAGAAGGGTCCAGCTCGGAAGTTATACCGATTGACACGTCTAGG
>JABXGU010000241.1 GCA_016550415.1 archaeon
ATGGCAAATTCAGCAAGAGCTGTAAATACTCCAGCTGGACCATCCAGTCGCCACACAGATGGATCCATATTCAACAGAACAATTGCCATAAATCCAATGAAAGCTGCTATAGCTATTCCGCGCAGGGTCAAAAGCATTGTTTGCGTCATATGGATTTCACCTCTTTTTGTCTCCTTTTTTTAAATCACTGCGATTCTCCGTTTCTTTGCTTTCAAATATTCACTAAGTATCGTGGGAAGAATATCACCAGGTCCAACGGGAAGAAGAGAGACATTAACACGACGCAGACTTCTTCCAAGCGCAGCACGTTCTTCAAGAAGTCTGTGAACAAGTGCCTCACCAATAGCGCGTTCAACAGGTGTTAGATAAATCTCCAAGATTTCAAACCAAGGTCCAAATGGAGAAATGATTATTGCCTGGTGTTTATAGCCGCGAATTAATCGAATTCCCTTCAATAGACGTTTTTGATTTGATTCACAATCAGAGAGGATTATAAAGAAACAACTTTTCTTTACATGTTTAGCGAGGTATTCGATGGCTGCTGTTAAATCGAATTCTCCTTCGGGCTTAATAGCTGCCAGTATATCAAGGATGCGTTGATAATGTGCCTCCCCAAGTTCTGGCTTAAGGTAATTTTGGTGTTTCGTTGACCAAGTGAGTAATCCTACATGGTCTTTTCGTTCCATAGCGGCATTACTTAGCAAAAGTGCTGCTCTAATGGCAAACTCCAATTTACTATTCTCAGGGCGACCAGCACCCATACTGGCTCCAGTATCAAGGATGACGAATATTCGCATGTTCCTTTCTGTTTCGTATTGACGTATCATCAGCTTACTTGTTCGGGCTGATGATTTCCAATCAATACGGCGATACTCATCCCCCGACAAATATCTGCGTATACCAATGAAGTCAGTGCCCATACCCATCTGACGTGTTTTGTGAATTCCGAACAGATATCCAATTCGTCTTTTTTGTGCAAGGCTCTCCATTATGCGAACATCTTGCACGCTTGGATAAACAAGGAGTTCATCATAATTCTCCGCTGATATCTCTTCAAATCGAAACTCCAATCGATCATAAATATGGAATTTTGTAGGTCCAATGGTGTATTTACCGCGAAGACGACTTTGAAGAATATAAGAGAATTTAATTTCTTTGCTTGGATCGATACGTGTTCGGATGGAATTGCTCCCCAGAACTAATCTGAAGATTTCTGGATAAACATCGTAAATGTGAATTGAGTCTATTCTGGCCGATCCAGTGTTCTTGACTTTTATTTTTACATGCATGAAATCTCCTTGGAAAAAATTTGGTCTATCTATTTCACGGGAGACTTGGATTGTTTCGACAGGAATCGTGAGTTGAAAATAGGGTGAAGTGACAACTGAACCAATGATTAGGAATATTCCCAGAAGTGTCAGGAAATAATTGGTGAAGGCAAAACCTGCTACTAGTATGAATACGCCCATGAGAAGAACGGTTCTGCCCCGCGAAGAGAACACTTGTCAAAACGCCTCACATAAATCAATTAGGCGGATGGTGCGCTAATTTGTCTGAGAATTCGGTCGATTACAGCATGGACTGAGGTTCCTTCCAGTTCAGCTTCTGGCTTCAGGACAAGACGATGATTAAGTGTATGATAGACTAACATCTTGATATCATCAGGTGTGACAAAATCACGACCATTAACTGCAGCATAAGCTTTCGAAGTTTCTAGGAGGACAATAGATGCACGTGGTGATCCTCCAATCAGGATTTGAGGGTCATTTCTAGTTCTCACAACAATATCCCGTATGTATGACATAAGATATGGCTCAATGAAGACGCTTTTTGCGCCATTCTGCATTTGCATGATGATACCAGGATCAACGACTGGTTCTATGTCAATATCCTCTGGTTGATGGCGGCGTCGAAGTATTTCAACCTCTTCTGAATCTGAGGGATAATCCACATG
>JABXGU010000242.1 GCA_016550415.1 archaeon
CAATGAATTCCATTGATGATTCTTCTTCCAAATCCACGATCCATGTCTTTAACTCGGACACCTTCTATGATTCTATCTCTATGTTGAGTATTATTGATTAAAGCCTTCTGAGCATCTTGGAGGAGAATCAGAAGCGGATATTAATCCCAGCTGTTCTAGCAAACTCACGGATTCTTGAGAGCTGTTTTGTTGTAAATTCACACTGGTGCAACTGGTCATCCACGACGGTCTCGACATTTCTAAAAATTTGTAGAACATAATTATCAGTTCCCACCCATTCAGCAATTTGTTGAATTTGCTCAAAGTCATCAATTAGGTTAGGGATAAGGGTTGTACGAAATTCATAGGAGATTTTTGTTGTTTTTAGTAGACTAACGGTTTCTTGAACTAGTGAGAGTACATCCTTCTTTTTTTGTGTAATATGAGCATAGGCTTCTGGCTGTGGTACTGTCTTAATATCAACAGCGACATAATCGAGAAGATTATCTTGGATTAGTTTTCGGATGATCTGAGGGTTGGTTCCATTTGTCATTAGTCCAAAACGCAGGTCCTTTTGGTGTGTCCATTCAGCAAGGGAAAACAGAGTATTGGGTTGAAGGGTTGGTTCACCACCAGTTGCTATGACTCCTTCGATGAGAAATAGGTGCGCTTCAATCTCGGCATAGACATTGGATATTTCTGTGAGGAATTTTTCATCAAATTCAAGGATTGGGGCATTGAAGCAGAAGCGACAACGTAGATTGCATCCGGCAAAGAAAATTGCACAGCTTACTGTTGAGGGCCAATCAGTGGTGCTCAATAATGGTTTACCTGCGATATAGCCCTTCATTTACTTCACTGTCAGAATCCAGAATTTTTTCATTAATGAAGTAGTTGTGGAGTCTTTAAGGGTCTTTGCCATCAAAAGGTCGAGGTTAGAAAAACTGTGACGCCTGAGCAGCTTCCCACAGCGAAAGTTTTGGTAGCTGGTGCAACCAAGGTAGGGAAAACAAGCCTTGTGAACAGTTTGGTTTTTCTAAATTTCTTTGACGTGTCGCCAACGATTGGAGTTAATTTTGCCCAGAAAACCATTGTTGGTGAAGATGGACCACTTAATCTTAGTATTTGGGATCTTAGCGGTCAGGAAAGATTTCGTTTCCTAATGCCTCAGCTATGCGGAGGAGCAGCAGGCATCGTTTTAGTCTTTGATCAGACACGACCGGCTTCATTAAAGAAAGCGGGTAAATGGTTGAAATTTGCCTCAAAATTTGCTAGACCCTCATATCAGTTTGCCACAGTTCTAGCTGGTACAAAAGCAGATTTGACATCAAAAACATCATCAGCAACGATCAAAGCCTTCTGTTCTGAATATCAGGTACCAGAGTATTTCCAATGTTCAGCAAAAACTGGAGAAAATGTCAGCGAAGTGTTTACAGCAATATGCTCAGCTATACAACGCTGTACACCTGAACTCGTTGCATCACCCAACATTATTCGTCCCTGTCAACTTTGAAAAGAAAAGCCTTTTAGTGAATAGGACGACCTTCAACGTGAAAATAAGCCCATGGTGGAGGTCTTTCTCCAGTGCGACCGCCTTGCGAAATCATGGTTGTTCAATTACTTCCTGCATTTAGAGCACTTATCAGTCATCACCTCATGAGAGACTACGGTTTTACGCAGAGTCAGGTCGCTGATGCATTGGGAGTTACACAGGCCAGTGTTTCAAGAAGTCGCAGTCAACTCAAACGATTCGAGAAACACTATACACCGGGTATGCGTCGGGCAGCACAGAGAATGGCTGAACAATTATCTCGAGGAGATTTTTCCCTTGAAGGAGGCATTGCAGCCCTATGCGAGTTCTGCCGTAGTCAGAGGATTGGTGGTGTTCTTTGTCGCCTACACCGGAATGAGAATCCCGAGCTAGCCTCCTGCAATATTTGTGGAGAGGGGTCAGTGCCTGAATTTCGGATTGGGGTCTTGAATAATCTGTTGCGAGGTACCCAGGTTCTTGGAGAATCCTCCGAGTTCACCCAACTGATTCCACAGGTTCAATCACAATTAGTAATGAGTATTCCAGACGCTCAAGATGTTGATGATGTTGCAGGATTTCCAAGCCGAATTGGAATCTTGAATCAGAGAGCTCATGCCTTTGCAGGACCAGAATTTGGAGCCTCTACACACCTTTCAAAAATCCTTCTATTGATTCAAGAAAAGAATCCTGCAAAGAGAGCTGCAATCGTGCTAAAGTACCTTCCCGACATAGAAAAATTGCTTGAGAAGCTTAAACTTAGTTATGTTCAGGTTGTTCGAAAGACCATCCAAGGTCAAAGAGATACAGATGAAGCGCTTGTAGCTGCGATACAGGAGATACTGTCAACAGAGGGACAGGCAGATGCACTGATTGACAAAGGACTTGTAGGTATTGAGCCAGTAACATACCTTTTTGCTGAAGATGCTGAGAAAGCAGCAAAACTAGCTATAGAGCTTGCCAAGCTGCTTGCCCGATAGCTCGCTCCAATAGGGATCTATAATAACTACTTCAATAGTTTTCGAAAATTGTGCACAATAGAAAATCAAGTGGATAGAAAAAGCGAGATTGAAAACAACACCCAAAGATCATCATCTCAATTTCGGAAAAAATACAATTATGCAGAACTGAATTTGGTTTATGCCTTAGTGACTGCGTTCATAAATTCGTTCTTAATTTTGGAAGGTGAAAGAGGGATTGGAGGAACTTCCGCATTACCAGGAAGTGCAAGAATATGAACAAAATTTGGTCCGCCAGATAGGGTTGACAATAGAGAAGTAATTTCTTGTTTTGTAGAGACACGGAAGACATTCTTGAAGCCCAATCCCTTTGCTGTTAGAGCCAAGTCAACACATGCACTAGTGGCTGTATTCTGGTTACCAGTTGAGCCATAGACCCCATTATCCACAGCGAGAATTGTCATATTCTCTTGTGATTCTTGGGCAATCGTAGCTAATGCCCCAAGGTTTGATAGAAGGCTTCCATCTCCATCAATTATGACGACTTGCTTTGATGTGAACATGGCTACGCCTAGACCAATTGGAGAAGCAAGACCAAGACTTCCCAACATAAAGAAATTCGATGTTTTGTGTTTCACATGATAAAGTTCCCGTGATGGAAATCCGATATTGCTGATGACAAGTCTGTCCTCAAGAAAAGGTGCCGCAGTCATGATGGCTTCATATCGTGTAAGTTTCCTTTCTTTGAAGGCTTGTAGCTTTGCCTCTTGTTTTTCCCAAGATGGAATTTCCCTCGTTTGTATCCATTCATCAGTAATAGCTTCTCCCTCCCATAATTGGGGGCTCAGAAGAACGACGTGAGCTTCGTTTTTGGTATAGACATCTCGACTAGCTCTGGTTATCATCAGTAGGTCTTCACGATGCTTCACAATGTGATGCTTGATACCAATGGCTTGAAGGATATTGGGAAGATGTTGTCCAAGAGGTTCTTGTGCAGGAATTTTTTCCTGATACACTCCACGCCAACTTGCCAACACAAGTAGTGGCAATTGATAGGTCAGTGTCAAGGAGCAAAGTGCGTTGATCATATTTCCCAGTCCAGTACTTTGAATGAGCATTGCAGGCTTGGCACCGGCAAGGGCTGCTCCTGCACAGATACCAACTCCTTCTTCCTCCTTTGTGACCTGCACTGATTTGAAGTTCTTATGAGTCAAACTATAGAGGTTCTGTATCTTCTCGCATGGATAGGTTGCGAAGAAATTTACATCAGCGTTTTTCATTGATTTGATGATTTCTTCTGAGATTC
>JABXGU010000243.1 GCA_016550415.1 archaeon
CCCCACTATCGTGTCGAAAACGGCGGAAATACGGGTGGCTCCGCCCTCTATGCTGCTTTCTTAGCAGTACAATCAGGCATCCATGATGTAGTGGGTATAGCAGGATGGGAAAGCATGGATTCAGTTACTCAAAGTCAAGGCGCTGAATTCATAGCAATGGCTAGTGATACACGATATGAACTCCTAGCTGGTGGGATATACCCAATCTACTATGCAGCAATGGCTCATCTCTTCATGAAACAGCACAACATGACCGAAGAAGACTTTGCCTTGATTGGCATGAAGAATAGAAACAATGCAATGGATAATCCAAAAGCTCAATGGTACCGCAATGAAAACAAATACATCACCGTCGACGACGTGATGAACTCACGACTTATCTCCTATCCTATCAAAAAGTATGATTGTTGCTTAATGTCTCATGGAGGCTCATTTGCTCTCTTTTGCTCAGAAGAATATGCTAAGAAGGTTGCACCAGGGAAATATGTTGAAGTAACCGGTGCAGGTCTAAGTAGCTGTACAATTCGTGCAGGTGATCGTCTTAGTTTCCCAGGATGGACCAAACTTTACGGTGAGGGCTACCCCGATATGTCCGAATTTGGAGCGTGCCGGCGATCTGGAGAAGTCGCGTACAAAATGGCTAAAATCAAGAATCCACTGAAGGAGATTGATGTAGCCGAACTACATGATGCTTTCTCAACTTCTGAGGTACAAATCTACAAGGCGTTAAACTGGTGCACAAAAGACAATGTCACCGACTTCGTGCGAAACCGTGAAACCTTCATCGGAGGAAAACTACCATCAAATCCTGGTGGTGGGCTCATGGGTTTTGGACATCCAGTCGGTGCAACAGGTATCATGTCAGCTGTAGAGTGCTACTATCAACTTATGGGAATGATTCCGAAGAAACACCTGAGCAAAAAGACGCAGGTTCCAGATGCACGTACTGGGCTAGTGAATAGTCATGCTGGAACAGGAACAAGCATTTCGAACTTTATCTTACAGGTGCCTGAAGGAGGTCGGTGATAATGAAGAATTTACGCGGTGACAAAGACAAAACACTGGTAGACAGAAAGAATATTCGCCCTAAGGATTGCAAAGAAGTTGGCTTCCAGTTTGTTGATTATGCCTACTCAAACGACAAAGAACTCTTTGTACAACACTTGCATTATGACCAACTTTACACTATTCGCTATGGTGACCTTTCCCCCTATGCAAAGGGATTGATCGAAGGAAAATTAATGGGTACCCGTTGCCCCAAATGTGGTGATAAATTCTTTCCAGCTCGTGTACATTGTTGGAATCTGGACTGTGACCTAACACGCACAGAATGGATTGAGCTGAAACCAGAAGGTCGTGTCCATACCTACACTCAAGCAGGCTGGGCTGCTAAGTCTGTGCTTAAGAAACTCCCTTTCGTTCTTGCTTATGTAGTAGTGGATAAATGTAAAACAGCAATTGCTAACGATTTGAAGGGCATCAAACCATGGGAAGCCGAGTTTGACATGCCAGTGGTTGTTAAGTTCAAACCTAAGGAGGAACGTGTCGGATCAATTACCGACTTCTGGTTTGAACCAGCTCCCGGTTGGAAACCCGGACCCATGAATCCGGAGAAAGAACGTATAAAGCAGCTGTGCGAGCCTGTCTATGCTTGGGTAAAGACCCTCAAGTAGATTTCAGGCTCCCTTCCCCATTTTTTTCTGTAAAATCTTCTAAAGAGTTTTGCCAGCATTTTCGCTAATGACAAAGACGTTCAATAAGAGCAATGTATGCTTCTACAGTTTTTTCCTTCGAATATTGGGTTATTATACGATTTCTAGCATTCTTACCCAATTCTTTCGCTAGTTCCGGGTGCGACAGAAGCTGAATAATTGAACTTGAAATTTCTTCTTGCTTCTCTGGTTTAATTAGAAAACCATCTTTTTGGTGTGTTATTATATCAGGAATACCACCCACTCGTGTTGCGATGCTGGGTAATTCCATTGCCATTGCTTCAAGTAGAGCGGCTGGAGTTCCTTCACTGAGTGAGGGAAGTACAAACATATCACTGGCTGCAAGCAATTCGGGAATATCTGGGCGTTCACCTAAGAAATATAAATTCTTCAATATGCCTAGTGATATTGCCAAGTCCCGTAGCCAGCCTTGATTACCTTTACCAACTAAATAGAAGTGACAATTTGGATAGGCTTCAATCACTGCAGGTATCGATTGTATCAGGAACTCAAGTCCTTTGATTCGTCTTCGTAAAGTGGCTACGGTGATAACTACAATTTTGTCTTCCATTAAGAACTTCTTGCGAAGTATCTTGTTATTGAATCTTGAACGTGAAAAAAACGATAAATCAATGCCATTTGGAATTATTTCAAAGCAACCTTGATTTGTTTTGAACTGATTAAGAAAAATCCGGTCCATGAATATTGTGCAATCTGCCTTTTTGTAGGCAATTCTTTCAATTCTTTGAGCATAGGGTCTTAATAGAGGCTGAATCGCTGACACAGTAAATGCCCAAGCTCCACTGGCAAATTGGATAATTTTTGGATGTTTTTTTCTTTTCGATAAATGATATGTGATAAGAGGGTCTGGAGTTATAATGACATCAAATTTACTCAGATAAGAATCAGTTAGTGACGCTACTTTTTTACTGAAAAGTACTTGGTCAAGGAAAGACAAATAGATATACTCGAAAATTCGCCCCAATCTTGAACTTCGAAATGTTGAAAGAAAAGATGTTGGTAATGGATTGTTAATAGCAAGTGATTTTCGTGTTCGAGGTTTTCTGGAAAGAACTTCTACATCCCACTTATGACTGGACATCGCAATACGGAATATGTTAGTGAAGAGAATTTCAACGCCGCCTCGAATATAAGGGTAGAGTGACCCAAGCGCTAAGCACACTCTGCGTTTAGTCATCTCAGTTCACCTTTTGTAGTCACTTTTTTGATTGAAACCGATATCCCGTCATTAATCCGATAATATATCCTATGAGTATTCTTGCATATACATCACGAAATATAGGCGATTTCTTATGCGCTAATTTTCTAATCAGATTTATTGGAATTAAAATGGTATTGATCACAAAGTATCCGAATGCGCGTAACAGAGCTCCCCAATAAACGAAGCCATGTTTACGCCAAACTATTGCCTCCCATTTTGCATACGTGAAAGTTTTTTCACGAAGGTTTTGCTGATCTGGTGTGGTGTAGTAAGCGATTACATTTGTTGTGAAGTAATAATCTGTAATTCGAGAGACCCTAAGATGTAAATCTAGGTCCTCCATTCGCACAAGTTTTTCATCAAACCCCCCTACTTGCCTAAGAATTGCTGTTCTATACATAACAGAGGACATGGGCAAATAATTTGCTTTCCGAATAACACGATGAGTAATTAGGCAATCTTTGTCAGCAGGTTGCTGTTGAACTCGTTCATGACCATTTGAATAAATTTTGCTAATTGAACCACAAGCCGCACCAGTAACATGAACGTGCTTATAGAGTATCTCTAATGCATTGGGTGCATACCAATCGTCACTGTCAAGGAGCGCAACATACTCTGTATTTACCCCTGCCAACCCCGCTTGTCTAGCAGCTCCTGCTCCCTGTCCTGGACCATATATAATCAAAAACATACTCGGATATTTTCTTTTATAGGATTGAATAATCGCTAATGAATCATCTGTACTCTTATCATCGACAACAATGATTTTTTGCGGGGGTTGTGTCTGGGAAAAAATGGAATCAAGTGCACGCCTTAATGTGTGCGCACAGTTGCGGCACGGAATCAGTACTGTAATTGAAGGAGCATCAGGATTCATCGAATTCTCCTGCTATGAACTTCCTCTGTTTATTTATATGCTGTGTGCTTACCACACCCTTTCTTGAAGAAACGGTATATCGGTTGACCATCTAGGAAATTCCAATATTGTTTTTCACCTAGCAATCACATTAAGAGTAAAACTGGGGCTGTAATTAATTGGTTATTCTAGAGGATTTTTTTACAAACAGCCAAATTAGGAAACTAGCCAAAGGTTTTGCTAGCCTCTTTGGCAAAAAGACTGTAGCTTTTTTGATTTCTTTCTCCGTTATCAGATTTAACGATCTAATTGGTATGAAATAAACTAATGCTGAAACTCCTATAATTAAGCCTATTTCGATAACAGGAGAAAATCGAAGTAAATGAATTATTACAGCAGGAATTATCATAGTGCAAGCGATTACTAGGAAGGGCATAACATGACGTAGATGCAAACTGATTTTTTCAACACGTCTAATCCATATGGCAAGAAGAATAGTGGAAATCAGTGTATTTGATACATATCCTATCACAACATAATATAGTCCAAAGGGCATCAATAGGATCATGATAAGTCCACTCACAATGGCTGATGCAACTGAAATTAGTAGTAACAATTTCGTCCTAGCCTCAGCAAGTAGTACTCTATAGTAGGGACGATAAAATAGGAAAAGAACGGGTTGGATCATTAGAATCAGGAAATACCTATAAGACCAATAATAGCCCAGAGTATGAAAGAGGAGGAGAAAAAGTGCAGGCGCTATGACCATAACGCCAATGATTAGTGGGAGAAATATGAAGAAGGAGACTTTCATTGTCCAGCGTAGCTCATTTTCAAGCTGTTTAGGTCCACCTTCGCCCAAGGCTTGGGTTAAATGTGGACCAGTTGCTGCATAGAAGCCTTAAGTGAAAGTGACAATATAGGTTGTAATACGTACAGCAAATTGATAGAGGCCCAGTTCTGAGGGAAAGCTCTGAAACAAAACGCGAATTAATACTTCATTGAAAAAGAAGAGGAATAAGAATGAAATTATTGATGGGTATGAGAACGAAATTAGTGGCCTTAGTGGGTAAATTCGACCTTTTAATTTCACAATTTCCCTAAGGGAAATAAGTAGAATTATTGTTGTAAACACGCCGACAAGGGTCCATTTTAATATTAGCGCAGTAATGCCCAGTCCATAGATAATCAAAAAAATTACGGCAACTTGTGCGAGTGTGTTTGCAATAAATTGGGCTATTCCGAGTTTTCCAAACTCTTGAAGTCCACTCGAAGCACCGATTACAAAAAGCGAGATATTTGTAACAACTATAGCTAGTGTGAATACCAAAATATCAAGCGGATCAAATTGTCCCCCAATTCCAAATATAAAAGTGAATACAAAAGGTGTTACAATAAATGTGACTACCGCACTAATGGGCACTAGAATGAGAGTCAAGACCAAATTTGTTTTAAGGAGACTGTTCACGTTTTCTTCGTTTTCTTCACCCTTGGAATAGGCTAGATACCGACCAATAGCTGTGTTTAGTTGTAGGGGGACAAGCGTCACTAGAATGGAATTCATCATTGTGAACCATGAGAAAATGCTGTAACTTTCTGTTGTAATGTATCGTGTGATTAGCACACTAATCCAAAAGCCAAGAACTAAGGATGCGATGGGGCTAAGACTCAGAAAGATGCTACCGCGAAGTACACGCCCTTTCTTGTCTTGCATTGTTCTTTTTGGCTTAGTATCATTCATCATTATCCACCGGTTTTACTTAGAGAAAGGGCAAGTAAATTGTAGTAATCATAAAGCGTATTTGTTTTTTCAATGGATGATGAGAAAACACATTTCATTTTATAAGATTGATGGAAGCAAACCTAACCCAATCAAGATTTGCCTTCAATTGAAATATTTGCTCAAAGAAATCGTAAAACACTAACAGATGCCTTAATCGATATTCACTTTTTTGAAAAGCATTTACGTGCTTCAATATTTTCCGAAATGCTATTCGCTATTCTTCAAAACGATTTACAGCTCTAATTCCCAATTGCTATCGTGCACATCTACGCGGTTGATATGTAATACGATAGCGCACTTTGAATGTAGCCTCATCTTCTTGCTCGAAATCGATGACAGAGAGATTAATGGGAGTTGTGGAGTCCAGTTCGAATATGAGGTCTTCAAAATAATCAAGAACTCCGCAGCTTCTACAAAAGACCCCCGTGAATCGGACATGCAGCTCGTTTGTATCAAATACTATGAGTTCAGCATAAGCCTCAGGACTTCTTAGTTGATTAAATCGCGAAATTGCTCTCCGTATCTCATCTGGTGGTTCAGGCATAATCTTCTCCCTGTTCTAAAGGTGTTTGAAGGTTACGCATTTTCCTATAGCCATTACACTGACTATTGCTTTAGTTCTGGGTAAAGACTTTGAGCAAAACCCAAAGCCATCACTTGTATAAAGACTGGTCTAGCCTCAGGTGGGAAGACTTCAACTTCATCTAGGAATCGGTTTCTAATTGCTGTCATGATTGCTGATTTGGATTGTTCCTCCTGCCAGGCCTTCTCAATTGTTTCTCGCCAAGCATCCAATGTGGTGAGTGCACTTTTTAGAATGAGTTGTACATCGGAACCTGTTACTGCGCCAAAATGACTAAACACCAGGTTTGTAGGGTCATAACTCTGGAGTTTTTCTAGGGACTCCCGATAAGATTTGAATTTGAAACTTGGTGGAAATGAAGTGGGTGATACTTTATGATGATTAGGGGCAAAAAGGCCTGCTGCATCACCAGTGTATAAGGTCCCTGATTGTCGTTCAAGATAGGCTAGGTGATCAGAAGTGTGACCAGGTGTACCTATAGCTTCAACCTCTACGCCTGCACCTAGATCAAGGGCATCGCCATCTTGGAGTTCTCTTATTGAGGCGTCCTTGGGGAGTGGTTGTATATCTTCGGCATGATTTCCAAAAAGTTGCCGTGCTCCCACATTCAAGCGTTCTGGGTCATGTAATGTAGCTATAGCATACTTATGTCCTGCCACCGCTGCATTTGGAAGTTCAGCGGCTAGAGGTGTTGCACCTCCACAGTGGTCGCCGTGGCGATGGGTTACACATACATATCGGACTTTTTCACGGGGAATCTGCCGTTTATCCAGTTCGGAGAGTATATGCTTTGAACAACTTGAATTTCCTGTCTCGATAATAGCAGTTTCCTTTCCTTGAATAATTAGGGTCCCAGTAGTTCGTGGGCTCTTCCAGCCCATAATGTCAATTAATTCTACTGTTTTTGATAGTGGTTGGGGTTTGGTGATAATAGGCATTTTCATCTAGCTCAGAAATTCTTGTCGCTTCCTTCAGTTTAGCCATTAGAAAAGGCTTTTTCCATATAGACTCAATGAACACCAAGTAACATTTTGCAATGAACTAGTTACCCTTGAGTGAGTATTATGGAAAATGTGCCATTACGTATAACACGCAATACCTACTGTGTTGGAGGTCCCAACCTCACAGATTCTTCTGATTGTTTCATATATTTGGTGAATGTGGGTGGTCTTCTCATCCTCATTGATGCAGGTCTTGGTAGGAGTATTGACCAGATTCTTAGTAACATTCGCCAAGTAAAATGTAAACCTGAAAATATTGCACTACTTGTACTCACTCATGAGCATATCGATCATACAGGAGGCGCAGCAGAAATAAAGGCCCAGCTAGGCTGTCAAGTGGCTGCTCATCAAATTGCCATCCCCGTCATCACCAAAGGCGATCCACGAGTCAGTGCTGCAAAGCACTATGGAACTTCTTTGACACCTTGCCCTGTTGACATGTCACTTGACGGAGATGCAGGACTTGTACCTATCGGTAATAACACATTACATTATGTGCACACTCCTGGTCACACGCCAGGAAGCATAGTCCTGTACTTTGATGATGGAAATCGCCGAGTACTTTTTGGTCAAGACTTACATGGTCCATTCAGTTCAGAATGGGGGAGCGACATAGATCAGTGGTGTACCTCCATGCAATTGGTTCTCACCCTAGAAGCAGATATCCTCTGTGAAGGGCATTACGGGGTTTACCGTGGTAAATCGGCTGTCCGTCAGTTCATTTTTGGACTTCTAGAACAACACAGATAGATTTCATGATTCAGGTTATTTTTCTCTTTCAAGTATTGTTGCAGTTCCTAAACCTAAGCCACAACACATAGTTACCAATCCATAGCGGATATTGCGGTCCTCCATTGCGTTGAGAATAGTGGTGATAAGACGTGCACCAGATGCTCCTAATGGATGACCAATAGCAATGGATCCACCATGTACTGCTAGTCGTGGATCATTTAGTGGGTCGAAGCCCAACACCTTACCTGTGGCAATTACAACACTTGAGAATGCTTCATTGACTTCGAGGAGGTCGATGTCATCCAGTTTCAATCCAGCACGTTCAAGGCATGGAGGCGTGGCAAAGATGGGGCCTTCCAAGCAAATGACGGGCTCGACTCCAACTACCGCCTGTGATTTTACCTTGGCACGTACTTTCAGACCATGCTCGTCTGCCTTCTCCCTAGACATCAACATAACAGCAGCGGCACCATCATTGATGGGACAACTATTACCTGCAGTAACTACGCCACCAAAGAGTGGTGGAAGCTTAGCTAGTTTCTCCATTGAAGTATTGGGACGGGGGCTCTCATCTTGACTGATAACTTTGTAACTCCCATCTTCTTGAAGCGCCTTTATCGGAACAACTTCATTCTTGAATTTTCCTGCATCCCACGCTGCAACTGCCTTTCGATGACTCCATAAAGCAAACTTATCCATATCCTCACGGGGAATTTCATACTTCTCAGCCATACGCTCCGCACTCATTGGCATCGGAATAAACTGATACTTCTTAATCAATTCGGGGTTGAAGACAGCATAGCCATCACCAAAATCGGCTCCAATAGGCAGCCAACTCATATGCTCCACCCCCGCTGCTACAACGATGTCTGCATTGTAAGTGGCTATGGATTGGGCGGCAAAATTAACAGCCTGCTGAGATGAGCCACATGCCCGATTCATGGTAACACCAGGAACTGTATATGGCAAATCTGCACCCAGAAGAGCTAATCGTCCTATGTTTGCACCCTGCCATGATGTCTGTGTATTGCAGCCCATCATGACATCATCAACAACCTTTGGATCGACCTTGGTTCGTTTAACAATTTCACGTAAAACATGAGAAGCCAATTCGTCGGGACGGGTCTTAGCAAAGGCTCCATTTCGCTTACCGATTGGTGTACGAATAGCATCTACAATTACAGCTTCACGAAGCTCTTTCATTGTCATCAACCTAC
>JABXGU010000244.1 GCA_016550415.1 archaeon
AAGCCATTGGGGATAGCAGACATGAATGTGTCAAAGGTTAGTGATTCGATTTCAGGTAAAGCCGCTTCCTGGGCTTTTTCGCGTTTTTGCTCAATGAATACTTCACGTTGAATCAGAAACCGCATTATCTCTGATGTTCCACCACCAACGGTTCCTAATCGCGCATCTCGATAGTATTGTTCGAGAGGAAAATAATCCTTGACGTAGCCGGCGCCTCCACATATTTGCATGGCAAGGTCACAAACTTCAACTGCGGCTTCAGTAGCCTGGAGTTTTGCCATTGTCGCCTCTTTCGTACAAGGAAGCCCCTTGTCAATCATTCTACCCGCAGAGACGGTTAGGAGTCGTGCTGCCCGCATCTTCAATGCCATGTCTGCTATCTTGAATGAAACACCTTCAAATCGGGAGATAGGTCGATCAAATTGGATGCGTTCTTGGGCGTATTCTATTGCGATTTCAAAGGGCGTTCTCATACATCCAAGTGCTTCAGCAGCAATCCCCACGCGTTCCGAATCCAGTTCATCCATTAGGATTAGAAAGCCTTGATTGATCTTCCCGAGCAGATTGTCTTTTGGAAGTTTCATGTTGTTAAATTTGATATGAGAAACAAAGACCCCTTCCCGTCCCATTAGGGTGAAGTCCCGTTCTACTGAAAAGCCCTTCCATTTTGTTTCAACAATAAAAGCAGACATACCACTCTTACTGTCGACAGTTGGGTCAGTTATGGCAAAGACAACGATTTGATCGGCAATGCTGCCATTGGTGATATAGCGTTTCTCTCCGTTAAGAATCCAGCATTGATTTTTTTCACTCCATTCCACCTTTGTCTCCATCCCTGCAGTATCACTACCTACAGCCGGTTCTGTGACAGCCAGAGCTCCGATTTTTTCGCCCTTCGCCAATGGAACTAGATATTTTTGTTTTTGTACCTCGGTCCCAAATCGGAGAATCGGAATGGCACTCAGAGTGCAGCTAGCCCCGAACATCATTGTGGCAGAAGGAGAAACCACAGAAAGTTCTTCACCAGCAATTAGTTGGTGCATAAACGGTTTATCGGATCCACCATACTCCTTAGGGATTAACAGTCCAGATAAACCAGCATCAGCGAGTTTCTTGAAGAAAATGCGGTAATCGTATTCTCGCGCTTCGATTTGTGTGCGTATGGGTTTGATTTCCTGTTCAACAAACTCGCGAATCTGTTTGCGAAACGCCAATTCATCCGAGGTATAAAGGAGAGTATCATCGTTGATTTGGGTCATGACGGAGTTTCCCACCTGTTATGATAGGGAAAGTAGGGTAATCTTTAGGATTAATCTTGTTCCATGAATTTTGTTTAAGTGATACGAATAAGAGTAAGTAACACGTGGAGCATCTCTGATGTCTGAAATTATCGATTTACAATAGGAAGATGTGTGAATATGCGATTCTTTGGGCACCTTATAAAGGGTGAAGTCACTGACCCTGAAGCTGGAAGGGTAGGCAGTTTTCCAGATATGAATAAAGTGATTGATGATCCACGTGTTTTATTTGCCATGGCATTGCGAAGCCAGGGCTCTTTGAGCCGGTTTGCTGCACGCTATTTCAGTGGTCTCCTTCCGGAAAAGGTACCAGAGGTACGGATGTTGAAAGATTACATTCGAGTGCACGGTTATCCGCGTGCTTCAAAAGAGGAAATTGACGACATCCAATTCGCAACATATGCCTTGGGTGGGGTTACTGAAACTGCAAAAGCCTGTGAGGAAGCTGCAAAAATTCGACACCGAATGCATCGGGAAGCACATGAAAAGGGTAAGGGACTCACTCTTGAGCAACGCGCCGAAAGCCTTCTG
>JABXGU010000245.1 GCA_016550415.1 archaeon
AATAGCAACATCTCCAGCTTTGAGGTTCTTTAGCGGAGACAATGAGGCTTGAGCACTTTCACGTGTTTTACTAGGTTTAGTGTCGAGAGTGATTATTCGACCTCGTCGACCAATATGGAGTTCTGGATTGTTGTTCCGGTCAAGGCGAACATATCCACTTTCTACACGAATTGTATTGCTGACATCGAGTTTATCGAACCAAGCAGCTTGTTCATCCCATAAGACCAGTCTTGTTTGACCAGACTCATCCCTAAGTGCTAGACTGGCAACTACACCTTCAGAATCTTCTCTACTGAAGGTTGTTTTTCGGTATTTGGCTGTTATAGTACCGTTGACGTGAACGTCATTCATTCCATCCTTTAAAGCAGCAATGTTTGTGATTGGAAGAGTGATTTCAGGGAATTCTTTAGAATCCACATCTGGTGGATTCAGCATTATGCGGCTGCCACTCCCCAAGTGAATTTCCAGTTGTTCCCGTAGGCCTGTTTTTACACGACCGTTGATTATTCTTAAGATGTCACCTTCATCGATTTCACGGTCTTCGAATGGTTTTGTATGATCACCCCAAAATGTAACACGAATTGTTCCAGTAGTGTCAGTTCCCATTATATTTGCTACTTTGCCTTCACCACCTTGTTTGCGTGTAAAGGTTCGTACAGGGAAAATTCTGAGAACTTTCAGGTTTAGGGACACACCAGTCATTCCGGCTACAAGATCACGGACAGATAACTTCAACTCAGGTGGAGTTTGTTTCTCGAAGAGGTCAAGACCAAGTTCACGAGCAACCAATGAAGCAGCGCCTTCGTCGGTAACATAGCCATCAAGTTCCTTTTTCTTGGCTTCAATTAGTTTTGCGACTTCTTCCTTTGACTTCCCTGATTTTGAGACAACAAGGTCAATGATTTCAGAAAGCTTGAATGACACGAGTAGTACATCCTCCAGATACGAAGTAACTTAATGCTACAGGTTTTCTGCAAGCAATAGTTATAAAACATCCCCTAAAAACTGCCCATTTGAGGAGGCAAAGGTTGCCAGAAAATGTATTCCAGCTACTTGATCCACGTCTTAAAGATGATTTAGTAGCCTTGGGCTTTGAAAAGCCAACACCTATTCAGAGTCTATCAATTCCACGAATTCTTAAAGGAGAATCGGTTCTACTCATCGCTCCAACAGGTCATGGAAAGACCGAAGCAGCCTTTCTTCCACTTCTTCATAGCATTCTTACAGAAACAGAAGAAGGTAAAGGTGTACGATTGCTATGGATAACACCATTACGCGCTCTTAATCGTGATATCTTAAGACGGTTAGTTCTCATAGCAAAAAAATTAGAAATAAAAGCAGAAGTTCGTCATGGTGACACTCGAACATCAATCCGACGTAGACAGACACAATATCCTCCCACACTTTTGGTAACGACGCCTGAAACACTGCAAGCACTCCTTACAGGAAAGCTGATGCGTGAGAATTTTCGTTATCTCCAATGGGTTGTAATTGATGAGGTTCATGAACTTGCTGCCAGTAAACGTGGCGTTCAATTAATGGTAGCCCTTGAGCGTCTACGTGAGATAACATCAACTAACTTTCAACGTATTGGCTTATCAGCAACTGTTGGTGACCCAGATACAATCTCAAAATTCATTGCAGGAGGCTTACCCTGTTCTATTATTGAATCACCAGCAACAAAAGGATTCAGCCTTAGTGTACAATACAGCCCTTATTCAAGGGGTGATACTGATAAATCCCCCCTAGATGGTCCTGTTGAAAATATCTGGGATTTAATCAAGAAACATCAATCCACCCTAATTTTTTGTAATGAACGACAAACAGCAGAAGCACTGGCATTTCGATTAGCAAAAAAACGGGGTGATGAGTATGGAGTTCATCACGGATCATTATCGAAAGAGGCGCGAGTTGAATCAGAACAGCTTTTCAAAACTGGTAAGGTTCCATTCCTAGTCTGTACATCATCGCTGGAATTGGGTCTAGATATTGGTTTAGTCGATTTAGTCATACAATTTGGATCACCGAGGCAAGTTGTTAGACTACTTCAAAGAGTAGGACGGGCGGGACATCGATTAGATGTTGAATCTTGTGGAGTAATCTTAACAACGCGATTTGACGATATTTGCGAGAGTATTGTAATAGCACAGCAGGCACTTAAAGCACAGCTTGAAACGCCACCCATTCATAATGAAGCCCTTGATATTCTCGCACATCAGATAGCGGGACTAAGCATCGAATACAAATCAATCCCCTGGAAAAGGGTCTACAATATTATCAAACGAGCTGCACCATATCATAGTTTAGAAGAAACGGTTTTTTATCAAGTTCTTGAATACCTTGAAAAAGAAAAACTAGTTTATAAAAATGGAGAAGATATTCGTCCAAGACGCCGAACTTACCCTTATTATTTTGAGAATATTTCCGTTATCCCAAACATTCCCTACAGACAAGTGATTAATCTCTCAACAAGAAGACCCATTGG
>JABXGU010000246.1 GCA_016550415.1 archaeon
ACCGCTTTGGACAAAAGCGACCTTTTAAATTGGGCAAAACAATAAAGAAGTAGCGGCAATAACGATTCTTTCGCAACTGGGAGGCTACTAGGCTTGATTTTCAGTGTCCTCTTGATTACAAGAAATGGCATCAAACTCTATCATAGGAGTTATTGGGCAGTAGAAGTAAGTCAAACAGCGATTAGTGAGTTTATCCAATCCTTGCGTCAGCTTGAGCAAAATGCTGGAAAGGAATTAGATGTTACCATTTTTGTGGATAACTTAAAATTCGCTCACCGATTCATCGACACAGATTTACTCCTTGTAGTTGTTGCAGATCCAAACGACTCTGATGAATTAATACAAGGAAAGGCTGAAAGCGCTAGTAGGCTAGTTAGACGAAAATTTGCTAAGCAAATATGGGAGTTCAAGAGTACAAGAGATTCATCGATATTCCAAGATATTGGACAAGTCATTGATGCGGCAATTGTATCGACATTGAAAATAGTATTACTTGGTGAAGGCGGTGTCGGCAAGACAACGATTCTACGATTGCTACAAGGCACCCCCACTGATTTGGATCATAAGGCTACAACAGCAGTATATGTTGAACAATTGGAGAAAGCTACATTAGGTCCATATGAATTTGCAGTTTGGGACTTCCCCGGACAAGAGAGGATGGTCCCCAGATGGGAGGATTATCTTAGAGGAACTGATGTTGCACTAATTGTCACAGATTCAACACTGAAGAATGTGATGTCAACTAGACGGCTACTTCCTAGGATTCGAAAATGGACACCGAACGCCCTATTCTGGTCAATTGCTAATAAACAGGATTTGGAAGGAAGCCTCATACCTGCTACAGTTGGACGTCTTCTTGGACTACCGACTGTGGGTTTCGTCGCTATTGACCCACGAAATAAGGAAGTCCTTTATCGCACATTACTTTCTGCAGCGGTTGAAGCAACCTTTCCAATGTAAGTTAATCCTTTTGACGCCGTTTCCTATTGGAGAAGTTCCAGCCTTTTCCTCGAACTGCTCTTCGTTCGAGCGATAAAGCTTCTGCAAGTTGTATACGATGAAGTTCCTCTAAATCCTCCGCCTGAACCTCAATAGATATACCTACAAAGCCACAGTCTTGGCAAGCCCATTCTGCCTGCTCTAAAATACCAGAGATGCTAGCCAGAGGACGAAGATTAATACTAAGACACTGTGGGCATGCACGCACCCAACCAGATTTTCCTCTCTCAAGTTTTCCTCCGAATTTTGGAGCCTGTTCTTCAGAATTAGATTGGGAGTCCTTATCTTTCTGAGGGTCAACCATGACCTGTGCCTCTTTGTGCGCCAGAACCTTGACTCGATATAAGGCTTCCGAATCCGAATAAATGGAGAAGCTAGCGTACATGAACATGTTTTAGCGTCTTCTGAAGCTTAGAGAAGGAAAGTGTATTGATGATGTCGCCAGATTCAAGCCATCCTCGTCGTGCCATAGCCACACCATATCGAATCACATCAAGCTGGGCAGCTTTGTGAGCATCACTATTGATGACTAGCTTAAGTCCCTGATTTTTTGCTTGGCGGGCTGCAACATCTGATAAATCGAGTCTTTCCAGAGCATTAATCTCGAGATAGACATGACGCCGCTTTGCCACCTTCATTATTTCATCAAGATCCACGCTGTAAGGTGGACGCCTATTGATGATGCGTCCTGTGGGATGAGCTAATATATCAACAAACTCATTCTCTAACGCTTTGATGATACGTTCTGTCAGTTTTTCTGTAGGAGCCTTTGTACCAAAGTGCAGCGCTGCGACGACAACATCAGTTTCAGCTAGTACTTCGTCAGTGATATCTAGAGTTCCATCTTTTAAGATTTCAACCTCAACACCTGCAAGAAGATGGAAGTTAGATAATTTCTCATCAATTGATCGAATTAGTTCAATTTGCTCACGAAGTCGTGGACTATCCAAACCATTTGCTATACGCACACGTGAGGAATGGTCACAAATAGCTAAGTATTCATAACCCTGTTGAATCGCAGCCTTTGCCATTTGCTCAATACTATCCAATCCATCACTCCATTTTGTGTGAACATGAAGGTCACCACGGATATCATCTAGTTTAACAAGTTTGGGTAATCGATTCTTCAATGCGGCTTCGATTTCACCGGTATCTTCGCGAAGCTCTGGAGGAATCCACGCCATCCCTAGCGCTTTGTAGATTTCTTCTTCAGTATGACTAGCAATTGTGTCTTCAGTTTTTGTGTCGATGAGTGCGTATTCACTTAATTTCCATTTATGCTGTTGGGCGAGTCGTCGAAGGGCAATATTGTGTGCTCTTGAACCAGTAAAATATTGCAGAGCAGCTCCAAACGATTCAGGTTTGACGACTCGAATATCAACTTGAATTCCGTCAATGGTAATGATGCTGGATTTTGTTACACCATGAACTAGAACTCGGTCTACATTGTCAAGTTTGACAAATTTGCTCATAATTGGTGTGGAATCCTTTGCAGCGACTAAGATGTCAATGTCGCCCACCGTTTCCCGCCAGCGACGAAGACTACCTGCTACATCAATCCTTTCTACCTCGGATAGCTTCTGCAAGATTTCCATTATGTGTTGGGCTAAGGGGTACGCTTTTCCAATGAAAGTGCGTTTCTTCTGTTTTAAAAAAAGGCCCAGGTTATGGCGAATATTCTCCTCACTTCGCACTCCAAATCCGGGTAAATCTCGAAGGCTATGTGTCTCAACCGCCTTACGAAGCTGATCCACACTACTGATACCAAGTTGCTCGTGGAGTACACGCAATGTCTTTGGTCCAATTTCTGGAATGCGAAGTAACTCTACAAGTCCTGCAGGTACCTCCTCTCTCAGTTTCTCAAGATATTGTAGACGACCAGTATCGAGTAACTCCTGGATCTTCTTAGCAATAGCCTCCCCAACTCCTTGAATCTGCTCAAGTTCACCACGTTCTGCAATTGCAGAGATATCCTCTGTTAAACTTTCAATAGAACGGGCTGCTCGCCGATATGCCCTAGGCTTGAAGGACACATCTTGTAATTCTAAGAGGTCAGCGATTTCATACAAAGCCTTTACAATATCTCTATTGCGCACCTATTCGTCACCTGATATAATAGAATGTTATCGGATTTCATTAAAACAATATCCTCAAGCTCCAATGAGAAGGAAAAAAACAAAATTTTAGTGAGTTAGAACCGCATACAAGCCAACAGCTTAATAGGAATTATGATTGGTGATTTGTGATGCGGGCAATCCGGGCAATAGTCCGAGGACGCGTACAAGGGGTCTTTTTCAGAGCCTATACTAGAGAAGAAGCTACACGCCTAGGAGTGACTGGGTGGGTCCGTAACAATCCAGATGGCTCAGTTGAATGCTTTGCACAAGGAGAGGAGAAGGCTATTGCGACATTTATCCAATTTCTACATAAAGGCTCTCCTTCATCGCAAGTTGATGATTTGGAAGTCCATGAAGAGAATCTGAAATCAGATTTGCAGGTTTTCAAGATTACCTATTAATGACCGAAGTTAGATTCCATAAACATTGGAATTGCATACACACTCTTATGGTCATAGCAACTTGTCTTCTACGGAGCTAATACGATGAATATACTTGGCATCATTGGATCTGCGAGAAAATTAGGTAATGGTGAAATTCTGATTAAGGAAGCACTTATGGCAGCAAAGGCAAAAGGAGCTGCTGTGCGTGCACTTCGCCTCCCCGATTACAAATTGCTTCCATGCAAGGGATGCCTTGCTTGTATTTTAAAGGGTGAGCCCTGCCGTTTAGATGACGATATGCATGCCCTCTGGGAACATTTACAATGGGCAGACGGCCTTATCATCTCTTCACCCACCTATTTACTTGGTCCTTCAGGCATCATCAAAATGTTCATTGATCGACTCTTCGAATATAGCCTTCAACTTGGTCAATTCAGAAAACGCCCGGTAGCACTCATCGCTACAGCTGGTCTCCCAGAGTGGGATCCATTTACAATGCCAATACTCACGATGCTTGCAGGTATGCTGCAATTAGAAATTATAGAAAAATTAACAGTCTACCGTCCAGGCCCAGGAGAAGTTCTCTTAGACGAAGCATCCATCGCAAATGCTACAAAAATTGGTGAACACATTGTGGATTCATTGACCAGTCCCAGTTCACCAAAAGAATCTCCAAAAACGAAAATCCAAAATACCTGCGCTTTATGTGGCGCTCCATTCCTTCTTTTTCTTAAAGGGAATATTGTGGAGTGTCCATTATGCCGTGCACAAGGTCACCTCCAATTTGATGATGAAGAAACAACCATTGCATGGAATCAATCAAGTGGTCGATATAGGTGGAGTCCGCAAGCATTAGCTGAGCATTTTGGAGAATGGGTGATTAAAACGGGTCCAGTTTTCCAAAAACACAAAGCCCGTATTCAAGAACTGAAGCAACGTTACAGAGCATTTAAAATTCAGACCCCATCAGGAACGTAGAAGCTGATAGTAAATCTACTTAATTTGTAAAATGGAATCATGCCCTTTGTTTAGAATTGACTGGATATAATCTACACTTCAAATATGAAAAACACAATTCATTCAAATGGATAAGAGGCGCCCAAATAATAGGAGGCTTATTACTCTTCTTCCTCGAGTTTACCTTCACGCTGAAGCTTTTCGAGAAGGGCTTTCTCAGCGGAGAGATCAACTTCTTCTCGTTCAGTTTTGGGAGCTTGTTTTAGTTTATGTTTTCCTGTAATCTCCCGCTTTAATTCTTCAGCCAACTTATCTTCTTCACTCAAATACTTCACCTCGACGAGTGATTTTCACACTCATTAGGACACTTACATTTACTTCATTTTGACCAGTATCATTTGTGAAGCAGGAATTCTCTCACTCCTCGTCTTCGACAATCTGCCCACTTGTCCCTTCGGATTTAGGTACAGTGCTATAACTGACTCGAGGGCTCTTAAGTAAACGTTCAGGAACCGCTGACACTTTTTCATCGATGACTAATTCATATCCAATACCCACACGTTCGCCCGTGGATAGGAGGAAACCACTTCGTGAAATAGTGTCTGCTTGGCGTAATGCAGTGCGGCGTTCGATAAGACTGGTTCCCCTAGGGAGAATAATAGTAACTTTCTTTGTGGCCTTGTCAAGTTCACAGCGGATGCCAGAGGCACTCTTATCAGCTTCAACATATGTGCCTCCTTCATATTTTAGCACAATCACGGACATTCACCTTTAGAGAGAGGTTGTCCTACGCGGACTTCCCCCGTAGTACACCTTCTCTTCCTTTCTGTATAGAAAGTCATAACAACCGTTAAAAGCGTTTTGTGCTTTTGCGCCATAGCTTAGCGTAGTTGTTATTTTCTTTGTTTTTTTAACTAGGAAACAAAATAGTGAAAGAATATGTATCCGTTGAATGGTTTTCTAGGCTAGTAATGCTCATAAATTTTGAAGAGCACAACGAGAACCAAGATTGTTAAGGCAATGAGACTTAGGGCAAGCAAACCAAGGATTGGGTCTATTGCAGGAATTGTGCCCTGTATAAGATATGCATAGGTGGCAGAGACTCTAAGGTTACCATAGACATCGGTTGTTTCAACCCGAAAGAGAATGGAATGAAACTGAAAAACTGCAAAAGCCCCAGGATAAGCGGGGATGACTGCCTTGTACTGGTTTCCAGATACATGCGTCATCACTATCGAAATATAGGAAATACCATCAAAGGAGTAATACAAGGTAACAGTGTCTACTGCGGTTCCATCTGTGACATATGCATAGACAGTAACTGCATCACTATCAGTAGGGAGTAGGGGGAGATATGTGATGTAAGCGATAAGGGGGGGAGTGTCAGCAACTGTGAAATTGTAAAGTGAGGAGTTAAGCCATGCATTCTGAGTATCATTAACATACACACGATAAAAGACTACAAATCTTTCAGGAAAAGCAGGAATCGCTGCAGAGTAATTGGCAGCCTTGACCCACTTTGGACCCTTCATAGTAATGTTCAGCCAATGAGTACCATTATAATAACTAAGAATTACAAAACTAATACCTGCATCATCGGTTACTTCAACTTCAATTTTCACCTTATCTTCATCAGTTGGTGGGTCTGGATCAATGAAACTCCTAGTCGAATTTGGCGGATCTCTATCGATAAGGAAAACTTCTGAGAAATCACTTGAGCTGTTAATGCCGGGACGCCAAGGAGTTGCTGGAACATGGAAAATTGCTGTCACATTATATGACTCGCCGATGACTATTTCGCCAGTTTCAATGTATTCACTGATGTTCAGATTATACTTGTACCAAAATTCACCAGTAATATTCCAGTTAAGGGATCCATTGATAACAGCGGTTCCCCCGACAAGGTAGATGGAGAAATTAGCAAGTGTAATATTATCATTGAAAAGATAGCCATGGATGGAATCCCACACCGAATCAACTGTAATATTTAGTAACTGAATATAGCGTCCGACATAGACGATAACTGGTGTGGCAATCTGAAGGTACGGTCCTAAATAGACAAATGAATCATCTGAAAATGGCGAGTTACCATTATGATAGGGCCATGTCGCATTATATGTGCCACGGACCTGAATCTTGTATTCAACGCTGGTGTTCAATAATTTCGAAATATTCAGTTCATCTACGAACCAGTAGTGTCCTGTGAAATTGTAGATGAGTTGGTTAACAATCGTTATTTTTTCAGATTGATTTGCCTCATTTCGGAATACCAAGATATTTTCAGCAATGGAGGTTAGATTGCCCCAGATTGTACTTGTGATATACTCACAATAGATGTCGATCGTATCTGAAGTATCTGCTATATATGTAAAGGTCGGCGTTGCAATGTAGAGAAAATGATGGTATTCAAAGTAATCAAGACCTGTTGCATTGTTAATTCCTTTATTAGTTGTAACATTCCAACCTGACGTAGTGTTGGCAAAAAAGCATTTGACATAGTAATCTGTAGATCCTGAATGGTTTAGTTGGGGGAGGAGACTATAGTTTAGGGCAACCCACATGGACCCATTATATTGTAAATCATCTTCAAACGCTATCGAATTGTTTGATTTGAATATGACGCTGAATGAATGATTTGTAAGGTCTCCAGTTTGGCATTTACCAAGATCTGTGGAGTTGACACGTTCAACGACGACATCTAGCAAAGAAGAGTTGCCAACTCCTGTAACAGGACTATAGGATCGGTACATGAGAATTGGGTCGGTGGCATTTGCATACGCTTGTGGCGGTGGCACAGAACCTGATGCAACAACTGGTGGCACTGCGGTAATATGATTGAAGAGCGGTTGGACCATTGAAAGTGCAATTAGAAGCAGGAGAAGAGATGAAGAGAGAATACGACCACGCACAGTCTGTCACCGTGTTTTTCAGGTTAGAGGGTCACAGCTTGTGTGATTCCTAAAAAGGTTGCGGTAAGGGATACACTTCATCTAAAGGATATTTCGATTATAATTAGGACTAAATTAATTCCTCAAATAGAATCACTAATACATTTCAAAAAAATTGCCAAATATTGAAGAAAGTGTTAGATGAGAACACGTTCAACTTCGACATTTCGATCAGTAAGTCCCAGTGCAGTAGTTGGGATTGTACGACCACCATAGAGTTCTGCTTCAGATTCATCGCGATAAAGGGCGTCTACCATGCGAGCGAGAGCATCTGCCTTCATAATACCAGAACCACTTGCACCATTGACGACTAGGACACCTGAGTGTTGATACACATAGGGTATAGCATCGAAAGAGTAGCAGTAGCTTCCAGCCCAGCTGTTTGTTGGTCTCACATTTTGGAAAGCAGGCAGATACTTGGAAAGTACTGGATACATGCTTTGTTCATAATAAGCACGTTCAGCATTGTAGTCATCCTCTTCCATTGCATATTTGTAAGCACGCCCTACTTTATCAGCGCAACCAATCCAGA
>JABXGU010000247.1 GCA_016550415.1 archaeon
GCAGACTCTTCAAGAAAGAAATTGGAGCCTATTGGGCATTAGCGAGCCTAGTAATCTTAGGAACCCTGCTTGTTCTACGCTGGCCATTAACAACAGGTCCTTCAATGCTTTCAGAAGTTCTAGCATGGGATAGTTACTCCATTTTCTTCACTATTCTACTAATTGCAGTGGGTATCTTGGTTGTAATTGCTTCCTGGGCATACATGAAAGATGACCCAAATCAAGAGACCTATTACACACTACTTCCCCTCGCGCTTCTGGGAATGATGCTTCTCACATTTGCCATCGACTTAATAGTTCTATTCACGGCCTGGGGCTTGGTTGCTGTATCCACCCTAACTCTTATCGCCATTAGAAAAGAAGACAAGCAGGGTACCGAAGCCGCAGTAAAGTATCTTATCATCGGAGCTGCATCTTCTGCAATTATCCTATTTGGAATTGCCATAATCTTTGGTTTGACAGGGACCACACGAATTCCGGAAATCGCTATTGCTTTAGCTGGACTTGATCCAGAACTGCATCTATTGGGATTAACTGCAGTTATCCTACTCATAGCAGGCTTTGGATTCAAGATGGCTATTGTGCCCTTCCATATGTGGCTACCAGACACATATGAAGGAGCGCCTCAAACAGTCACAGCGTTACTTGCAGGTGGATCCAACAAGGCAGCCTTCGCTGCTGCCATCCGAGTATTTATTCTTGGATTATTCATTTTTCGCATTAACTGGACTGCAAGCTTCGCTATTCTATCTCTGATAACGATGACTTTGGGAAACCTAGCTGCCCTGACACAAAAGACACTCCCTCGCATGCTTGCATATTCCGGTATTGCTCAAGCAGGATACACGATAATAGGCTTGGCTGTGCCAACAACATTAGGACTTCAAGGTCTTCTATTTCATATCCTTAATGATGGTATTGCAAAAACAGGAGCATTCCTTGCAGCAGCATCTGTCGGATTAACTTTAGCTAGCACCCGACTTGAAACATTCAATGGACTGAATAAGCGCATGCCAATAACTGCTTTCGCTCTAGCAATTATTCTTCTAGGTCTTGCTGGAGTTCCTCCGCTCAGTGGCTTTTTCAGCAAACTCGTTCTTTTTGTGGCTGCTGTTGAAGGAGGCTTGCTTTGGCTAGCAATTGCAGGGGTCCTAAATAGCGCGTTCTCCCTAGCATACTATGGTTGGGTTATCAAGCGAATGTACTTTGACGACCCTGAAGAAACACATCTTCGAGAACCTATCAGAGAATCACTCGGATTCAAAATTGTGCTTACATTAATAGCGATTGCAATTGTGGGAATTGGACTTTTAAGTGGAGTTGTATTAAACCTCTTAAATGTCGTAATAGCAGGTCTTTAGCAACTGGAGCAATCAAATAATTCTGATGGGTTAAATAATTCGATTAATGCGAAGGATTCCATTGCCTTTTCTTGGAAAGGCAATGTGTAAAGCAATCAACAAATAAACTGCGTAATCAAGTCGGCATCAGTTCAGTATGGCAAAAGTCGCCACCCTGTGCCATGCAACTACTTCGCTCAAAGGTTTGAACATGACAGTTGCATGCCAGTGAAAGAAGGTTTGGGAAATAGGTATTGTGGAAATTACACAAGATGCCCTCATATTTCCGGCTGATTTCACCATAAAGACAATTCCGTGTAATGATGGTTACACGGTTGTTCTTTATTATTAGATCAGCATTGTAACCCACTTGATTAAGTTCTTGACGCAACAGACGACGAAATGTTACCAAACTCATTGGAATTCGATGATTCTGTTTCCATCGTTCAACCGTTTTCTGTGCTGCGCGTGTGCCCATCGTTTGAAATATTCGTTCAACAGCAGGTTTACCAAGTTGCATTAGTAGAGTCTCGATAAGACGATCTGATAGCTGCGAATATCGACGTGGTGGAGTACTGACAACTAATGCCTTTTTCAGAATGTATTGTGTTGCGGGTCGACCTCTTCCTCTTGGCTGAGGATCATCTAAGTGATTAATCGTTGTGAGAATCTCTTGTGCAAGCAAATCTCCAAGGATATATCTTACAGCCGCTACACTCAGACCCATTTCTTTTGCGATTTCTTTTGTATCAGAGCGAGGATGAGTAGCTACATACTTGACAACACGAGATGCGGCTTGGAGCCGGTGAGAAGAAAGATAGTATAATCTGTCTGCGTCAATTTCTAATCTTGATTCCAAACGGGTTCACCCTCAAAGAAGGAATTCGTGCTAAACGTAATTCATTTTATGCCTTAATTAATTTGTGATAAAAGATAGACAAATATTTTAGTAAAAAATTTCATTTTATAGAACAGTAACAGAGTGACATATCAGACTAAAAATTGAGCTGGATTGTACTTGCAATTGCTTCCTCTATTATCTATTTTAGGGATTGTTGCTGGCGGTTATATTTCTTTTAAGAACGGATTATGATCTGGGCATAATTATTCGACTGAGTTATCCATATCGGTAAGAAACTCCAAATGTGCCACGTGGATAGTTCCATTCAATAATCTGTCTGGGGCAGATTATTTTGCAGGTGCCGCACTCAATGCAATCCTCATAATTGAAGATAAGTTTGTCATCTTCTAGTTTGAAGCATCCAGCTGGGCAACCTGCCACACAGGGTTTTGGGTTGCAGCCTTCACAGCGATTAGTGTCCACCTTGATGTGAGGTTCCTTGTCGAAATTGTAGTTGAGTAAGCCCAATCTATCTTCTAACTTTAGTTTCATAATGCTCTCACCGCCTGGATTCCATCACGTATCAAAGTAATAAGAGAAGATTGTTTTCTCCAATTGCTTAAAACAACTTTCAGAAGTCTCCTTCTTGAAGTTCCACGAGATGCGAAGAGCTCCTCAGCAATACTAGTTATCACTTCAGGGTAGATGTTGTATACGTTCGGATTTCGTAGAAAGGCAGGAGCTCGCTTAAAGGTTATTAGATCTTGAAGCACAAAATCTTGATGCAGGAATTTTAAGTAATTTTTCATGGTCTTCTTTGAAAAGTTGCCACGCTCTTTTGCTAAGACGGCTGTTTTAGCAGCTGCAACCCCTGAAGCTATTGCAAAATTAATACCTTCAACAGAATAGCCAATGTTCAGCGCAAATCCTGCTGCATCTCCTGTAACAAGAAGTCCATCAGTATAAAGTTTTGATAACCCAGTATATCCACCTTCGGGAACTAGATGTGCAGAATATTCAAGGACCTTGCCACCGCGAATCAAACGTTCAACAACAGGAAACGATTTGAAATCCTCAACAAGATCAGAAGCCCTAATTTTTGCATCTTTGAATGCTGTAAGGTGTACAACAACGCCTATTGCAAGAGTATCAAGGTTTGTATAAACGAATCCACCACCAGGATAACCCTTTGAACAACCCAGGAATGAGAAGGCAGCCCCTTCCCTATCAGAAAGACAAAATCGCTCATCAATTACATCTCTTGGAAGGCTTATTACTTCTTTAACGCCAAGCCCCCAAAATTCAGGACGATGATGCTTTCGTAATTTTGCTTCCTTTGCTAGAAGTGAATTAACGCCATCAGCTGCGATAACAACATCAGCCCAAACTTCGTCATTTCCTGCTCTTATCCCTGCAACGCGATTATCCTTCCAAAGAAGTTCATCGACTCGGATCCCAGTAGCTAAAAGAGCACCTGCCTCCTCGGCTTTCTTCGCAAACCACTTGTCAAATTTACTGCGGATAACCGTAATACCATTAAATGGTGGCTTTGTAAAGTGCTTTGATGTAAAATCTATAGACACCCAAGAGCCCTTTGACAGAATATTTAGGCGATGCGTTTTTACAAATCGCTCGATAGGAGCATCATCCCAAAAATTAGGAATTAATCGATTAAGTACTTGCCCAAATAAGACCGCACCAGACACATTTTTCTCGCCAGGAGTCTTTCCTCTTTCAACCAACAAAACATTAAGACCTTTTTTAGCAAGAGTAAAAGCTGCTGCGGATCCTGCTGGACCAGCCCCGACAACAATTACATCAGGTTTTTCCATCGTATTCAAACCAGCCCTTCCGAGTACCATATTGAGGGCTCGGAATTTAAGTTCAAAATTTTATGACTATTGTGTAAAATGTGCTGATATTAAACATAATCACTAATTCAACTTTACAACTTTGTATTTTGGTTCCTATTCAGGTATGCAATTGAATGACCTTTAGGAAATTAGCAATTCTTTTGTGCATATTCTTCTCGTCATTGATAGTTAAACCAAAAAGGGGTTTAGTCAATCTGATATTCGAAGATGTTTTGTTTCTGCTCTCAATTTATCGTTGGATTTGTTTTATCCTATTTGCCTTTGGATTTATCAGGGTTTTAGCACTTTGGCTTAAACCGTCTAAGAAGCTGTCTAAGTTTGAAGCAGGTTGGTTTATCGATGTACCATTCAGAACAAAATTATGGGCGTTTATGAAAACTGCAGTATCAGA